>JBJKRK010000142.1:0-9980 GCA_046704705.1 Candidatus Limnocylindrales bacterium
GTCAGCGCGCCTCGCCGGCCAGGGCGCTGCGCTCGAACCGGACGCGGCCTCCGTCGAGGCGCTTCCGCGCGAGCGCGCTGATCGCCTCCAGCGCGGCGCGATGGGCCGCCATCGCCGTCACCTCGGCATGATCCCAGGGGGGCGAGACCTCCACGATGTCCATGCCCGCAAGCTCGACCTGCCCGACGATGCGCCGGATCGCGCGCAGCACCTCCCGGGTGAGCATCCCGCCCGGCTCCGGCGTGCCGGTCCCGGGCGCCATCCCGGGATCGATGACGTCGATGTCGAGCGACAGGTAGACCAGGTCGGGACCGTCGAGCGCCTCGGCAATGGCGTCGTCGATCACCGCCTCGGCGCCACGCTCCTCGATCTCGCGCATGAGATGCCAGCGCATTCCCTGCTCGCGCATCCAGTGGAACACTTCGACGCCCGGCCAGTAGCCACGCAGGCCGACCTGGATGAAGTTGCGGCCGCTCACCGCGCCCGACTCGATCAGGCGGCGCATCGGCGTGCCGTGACCCGCGAGCACCCCCCAGTCGTCCGGTGCCGTATCCGCGTGCGCGTCGAAGTGGACGACGCCGATCGTCGCGGGGGCACGTACCTCGGCGATCGCCGTGACGCTCGGCCAGGTGATGGAGTGGTCTCCACCGAACACGATGGGGATCGCGCCCGTGGCGGCGACCTCACGGATCTTGCGATAGATCAGCGCGTGGCCGCGCTCACGCCAGGCCGGCACGATGTTCGCGTCGCCCGCGTCGACGACGTCGAGCACCTCGAACGGCCGCACGTCGAGCTGCAGCGAGTTCAGCGATCCGGTGGTGTAGGCGGCCTCCCGGATCGCGCGCGGGCCGAAGCGGGCGCCGGCGCGGTGGCTGACCGCGTCATCGAGCGGGGCGCCCACGATCGCGACGTCCGGTCGTCGGCGTGCGAGCTCGTCCGGGTCGGGGACGTAGGGCAGCTTGGAGTAGGTCGGCATGCCCACGTACATGGGCAGCTCGGCATCGGGGAACGTGGGGTAGCCCTCGTCCCAGCCGTTGAGCCGGGCCAACGGGGAAGCGGAGTCCTGAACCATGGTCGGCACTTCTGCTCGGGGACGCCGCCGGTTCCGGACTGCGGTCCAGCGGGGCGCACGACGATGATACGGCCGCCCGCCCGCGGCGGCCAGGGCGGCACGGTCGGGCTCCCGGGCGGCCTGCCAGAGCGCACACCCGACGACGCCCAGCGACCAGGCCGGCACGCACGCGGCTCCCGGGCCATCTGCGGCCGACGCTCGCCAGCCGACGCTCAGCGGGCGACGCACACCAGCCGACGCTTGCCAGCACACTCAGCGGGCAACGCTCAGGCTCACCTCGACGAACGCGACCATCGCCACCACGAACAGCCCGATCGGCAGACTGAACGCCTGCTGGCTGCGGAGCACCACGTACAGGGCCGCGAGCAGCGCCACCCATGCGCCGCGGCGCACGGCACGCACCCAGTCGCCGTGGTACGCGATGCGCCGGTGCGCCGAGAACGCGCCGAGCCAGAAGAGCGGCACGCTGGTCACGCCGAGCGCGATCCCGAGGAGCGCGGCGCCGACGAGTGCCGCGCCGACGTTGCCGACGGGCGATTCCGCGTTGAAGAACACGCCGACCAGCGCCCAGGCCGCGACTGCGCCGCCGACGATGGCCAGGTTCGCGATGCGGTCTCGCGCGTTCACCGGCGGAGAATACCCGGGCGGCGCGCGCTCCGGACATCGGGGTCACCGCTCCTCTCGACTCGGCCCCTGCCATCCCGTGCCCGTCCGTCCCATTCATGGCTACCGCCGACCTGGTCGCGGGTCGTGCCCTCTCAAACTCCGCTCGACGGGCAGATCTCCCGGAACGGACAGTACGAGCACCCGATGGCGTCCGGTCGGGCGGGGAACTCGCCGGCGCCGATTCCCGCCGCTGCGGCCGACAGCTGCGCTCGGGCCCGCTCGAGACGCTTCGGATCCGCCTCGACGCGCTGCGAGAGGCCGGTCTCCAGGAAGGAGAGCTGCAGGCCGTCCGGTGTGCGCCCGTGCATCGCTTCGTACGCGAGCGCGTAGACGCTCAGCTGCAGTGACTCGCGGGCGAGCCGCCGTGCCTTGACCGGGTCGCGCACGTCGCTCGCCTTGTAGTCCGTGATCAGGACGCCGTCGGGCCCTTCGTCCACCCGGTCGAAGCGGCCGCGCAGCCGCACGCCGTCCACGCGCACGGCAAACTCCTGTTCCACGGCCGCCGGCGGCGTGCCGGTTGCCAGCTCCGCGTCCCGAAACCGACGCAGGGCCCGTCGACCCGCCTCGAAGCGGGCCTCCTCGTGCTCGCGGGAGAGGAACCCCTCGCCCGCCCACGCACCCGCGAACACATCGAGCAGCTCCTCCTCGGACATCGACCGGCCTTCCATCCGGCGTCGCAGGAAGGCGGCCACCGCCTCGTGGAGCGCCGCGCCGTACGCGAGCGCGTGGTGGGGCGGCGTGGGCACCCGGAGGACGTGGCGGTAGCGGTAGCGCAGCGGGCAGCTCAGGTACTCGTCCACCTGCGAGAAGCTCAGCCAGGCCGGGACGGACGCAGACTCCCGCGGGATGGGGGCCGTGGCCGCCGAGCTCGGTCGCGCATCCGCGCGCTCCCGCAGCGATGCCCCGGCGGGCGCGGTCGACACGGACGTGGCGGCCCATCCGGCCAGGTCGAGCGCCTCGGCAACGAATGGCGACGCTCGGCGCGCGCGACGGCCGCCGTAGTCCGCCGCGTGGGTCAGGATCAGTTCGTCGCGGGCGCGCGTCATCGCCACGTAGCACAGGCGCCGCTCTTCCGCCAGCGGATCGTCACTCTCCTCGGCCCGGGACGCCGCCGCCAGCGCGTCGGGGAGACGGAGCGCGGCCGGACGTCCGCGCGCGGGAAACCGGCCGTCGGCAAGGCCGGCGAGAAAGACCACCGAGAACTCGAGCCCCTTCGCCTTGTGCGCCGTGAGCACGGTCACGGCAGGCTCGTCATCCGGCGGCTCCACGACCCCCGGGTCATCCCCCGCCTCGATGAGCGCCCCCAGGTGCGGGACCAGCAGGGGCACCCGGTCGTCCGCCATGACGGCCGACAGACGACGCAGCAGGTCGAAGAAGCGCGCCACGTTCTGCAGCTCGGTCGCGCCTCGCTCCTCGGCCGCCTCGACCAGGCGCGCGAGGAGCCCGCTTCGACGCAGGTGCTCGTACAGGACCTCACCGGCCGGGCGGCGATGCGAGAGCTCCAGCGCCTGGCGCACGTCGGCAACGAGGCGCGCGACGATCGCGTGCGCCTCTTCCTCCAGCCCTGCCGCGCCTGCGTCCTGCTCGGCCTCGACGAGCACCGACCAGAGGGACCGGTTCCGCCGACGCGCGGCCTGCAGGAGCGCGGTCAACACCGTGCCGCCCAGCGCGTACGGCTCCTCGCTCGCCACCGCATACAGATCGACGGTCCGCTCGGGATCCGCGACGACGCGCAGGAACGCGAGCAGCCGGCGCACCTCCGGGCGACCGTAGAGGCCCGAGCCGCCACCGAACTGCCAGGGCACGCCCGCCACCCGCAGGCTGCGCAGGATGGGATCCGCATCCGCGTTCGCCCGCACGAGGACGGCGATGCGCCGGGGGCTGAGGCCGCCGGAGATGCGCGCGGCCACCTCTCGCGCGATCCAGTCGGCCTCGTCTTCCACGCTGGCGAACGCCACGTGCCGGACGGGCGCCGGGTGGCGTGCGCGTCGATGGACGATGGGCGACTTGTCGAAGCCGCGACGCGCCTCGAGTCGGAAGGGATCGTTGCGCCTGATCAAGCGGTACGCGGCCTCGAGGATCGGCCTGTGCGAGCGGTAGTTCCGCCGGAGCACGACCCGCCGGGCGCCGGGGAAGTCCTCCTCGAAGGCCAGGATGTTGCCGACTGCCGCGCCACGGAAGCGGTAGATCGCCTGGTCGTCATCGCCGACGACCGTGACGTTCCGTCGCGTTCCGGCGATCAGCCGGACAAGCTCCACCTGCGCGGGGTTCGTGTCCTGGAACTCGTCCACGAGCACGTAGCGGAAGCGCGCCTGGACCGTCCGACGGACGGACGGATGTTCCCGGAACAGCCGGAGCGCCAGGCCGACCTGATCGCCGAAGTCCAGGTAGCCGGCCGCCGCAAGCGCGTCCTGGTAGCGCGCGTACGCGTGCGCGAGCTCGCCCGTCGCACACGCGTCCTCCAGAAGCGCCTCGGCGTCGAGGAGCGCCTCGGCGTCCGCGACGCCCGCCTGCGCAGTCGCGGCCGCCGCCGCCTGCCGCAGCGCCGCCGCGTAGGCGAGGAACCGCGACGGATCGATGCCCTCGTCCTTGGCCCGGCTGAAGAGATCCACCAGCGCTCCCAGGAAACGGGTCGGGTCGCCCAGGGGGCGGTAGCGCTCGAGCCCGAGGTCGAACAGGCGCTCGCGGAGGAACACCACGGCCTCCGCCCTGGACAGGACCCGCGGCTCCCCCGGCAGGCCGAGCAGGAACGCGTGCTCCCGGACCAGCCGATCGCCGAAGCCGTGGAACGTGCTGATGACCGTGTCCACGTAGCCATACGGCACGAGCTCGTCGACGCGAGCCTGCATCTCCTCGGCTGCCCGGTCGGTGAACGTCAGCGCGACGATCTCGCCCGGGCGTGCCCGCTTCGTCGCGATCAGCCAGGCGATGCGTCGCGTGATCACCCGCGTCTTGCCCGTGCCGGCTCCCGCGACCACGAGGAGGGGACCGTCGCCATGGGTCACGGCCCTGCGCTGTGCCCCATCGAGCCCGCGGAGGAGACCGGCGACCGCCGACAGGTCCACGGGACTCTCCGGGCATGCCCGTCCCGACTGAGACCCTGCTCGCGCCGGGACCTGCGCCCGGGATGTCCGAGGTGCGCCCGGTTCTGCACTCATGCCCGCAGGATCCCGGCCGGGTGTGCCAGCTTGGCTGTCACGCCCGATGTCGGATGCTATGCTTGGCGGCCGACGCGGCCCAGGCGACGGCCGGCCGCACCCAGCAAGGAATGCACCAGCAGATGAGCAAACGCACGCGCGGCTCGCGATCCGCGAGGAACCGCCCCGGGACCAGGCCAGCCAGCGGCGCCAGGCCATCCGGGGCTGCGCGTCCCGCGCCCGCTCCGGGGGCTGCGCGTCCTGCGCCCGCTCCCGAGGCCACCGCACCGGGGACCGCAACCATGACAGCGCCGGCATCGGTCGGGGCGCCCGCGCCGAGCGCGACTCGGACGTCCGGCACGCGCAATACGGCCAGGTCGAGCGGCCTGCTGGCGGCCCGCGCCGCCAACGAGTATGTCTACGTCGCGCGCGACCTGCGACGGATCGCCACCCTGGCGGCCGGCATGGTGGGGGTGCTGCTGGTCCTCTGGCTGCTCATCGACGTCCTGCAGGTCGTCAACTACTGACCGCAGCCGCCGGCCGGCACGAATTCTGACCGCGACGGCGACTAGCGGGAGACGACCCGGGCGGGTACGGCCCGCAGGCGCCGCGCCAGCTGTTCGCCCAGTCCGATCGCACCCAGGCCGAGCAGCAGGTGCACCACCTGGATCAGGATGTGCGCGCCGCCCGGCAGCAGCCGCTCCTGCGTGAGCCCGACCACCGGCAGCACGATCGCCCAGACGACGGCGAGCCAGGCCAGCCAGGCCGGCCCTGCGGACCGCCACATCAGCCAGGCGAGCGCCAGGAGCGCCAGGACGAACAGCAGCCCGTCCAGGATGTGCAGCGGGATCAGCCCGTCGGCGGCACCCGTCCAGATGATCAGCCCCAGGATGAGCTGGATCAGGCCGGTGATGCGGAGCACCCACTGCGAGACAGCGGGCAGACGTTCCATCAGTCAGGGCCCTCCTGGTGAACGGACTGCCTGACCGTACCACGGTCGGGACGCGTCGGCGGTCCGTGCCGGAAGGCTCGCGCACGGCGGTGGAGGGATTGTGAAGCGATTGTGGCGATCCGCCGATGTCCCATGCGCCGGTCTGCGGAGCACCTATCCCCGCGCCGGCCCGCCGGAAGGCTCGCGCATCGGCAGCTCGAACCAGATCGTCGTGCCGCCTGCCCCGGAGCTCTCGGCCGCGATCCGGCCGCCATGCGCCTCGACCAGCTGCCGCGCGATCGCCAGACCGAGGCCCGACCCGCGAGACTCACCCGACTTGGCGAAGCGCTCGAACACGTGTGGCAACAGCTCCGGCGAGATGCCTGGCCCCGCGTCGCTGACCGCGAAGCGGAGCGCGCCGCCATCCCCGGCGCGGGTGACGGCGACCCGCACCGCTGTGCCTGCAGGCGCATAGCGCAGCGCGTTGCCGAGGAGGTTCAGGAGCACCTCGCGGACCCTGACCGGATCGATGTCCAGCAGCGGGAGCTCCGCCGCGGCTTCGACCACGACCGACACCTCCGCAGCGGCGTACGCCGGCCGGAGCGCCGCCGCCACGTCGGCGACGAGCAGCGCCGGATCGGTCGGCTCGCGATGCAGCGCAAGCGTGCCGGCTTCCGCCAGCGCCAGCGTGCGCAGGTCGTCGACCAGCCGCGTGAGAACGCGCGTTTCATCCAGTGCCGCCAGGAGGTGCGCCCCATCGGCGGGATGTACCCCGTCAAGCATCGCCTCGAGCTCCCCCTGCAGCACGGCGAGGGGCGTGCGGAGCTCGTGGCTGATGTCGGCCACGAGCGTGCGGCGCTCGCGTTCGTCCGCCTGGAGCCGCTCGACCATCCCGTTGAAGGCACGCACCAGGGCGCGCACCGGAGGCGGGCCCCAGGGTCGTTCGGGCACGCGCGCCGCGTAGTCCCCCGCCTCCACTCGCCCCGACGCATCGATCAGGTCGCCCAGTGGTACCGCGAAGCCGCGGATGCCTCTGCCGGCGAGGCCGGCGCCGAGCAGCGCGATGACGCCGAGCAGCGTGACGATCGCCACACCACCGGCACCGCCCGCCGGGAGGCCCAGCGCCGTTCCGATGTGCCAGACGAGCACGACGATACCGACGGAACCGACGAGCAACGTCGCGAAGGCGAGACAGCCGGTGCGCCACAGGAAGCCCCGACGCATGCCCGGCCAGGCGCTTCGGCGGGCAGGCGGCCATGGCTCATCGTCAGGCCACCAGGCCGGGCGGCGTCGAGGCGGACTCGCCGGTCCTCGGCCGCCCTCGTCGCTCACGAGCCTTCGTCGGCGAACCGGTAGCCGACCCCGTACACCGTCAGGATGTAGCGCGGCTGCCGCGGGTCCGGCTCGAGCTTCCGGCGCAGGTTCTTCACGTGCGTGTCGATGGCGCGCTCGAACGACTCGAACGCGACACCGTGCAGCGCATCCAGCAACTGTGCCCGCGTGAAGATCCGGCCCGGCTGGCGCGCGAGCGTGGCCAGGAGCGCGAACTCGGTCGGGGTGAGCTCCACGACCCGACCGGCGGCCTCGACGCGCATCCGCGGCACATCGAGCACGACGTCGCCGACCCGGATGACATCCGGAGTACCGGCCGGGCGATCCATGCGCCGCAGCACGGCCCGCACGCGAGCGACGAGCTCTCGCGGACTGAACGGCTTGGTGACGTAGTCGTCGGCGCCCAGCTCAAGCCCCACCACGCGGTCGAGCTCGTCGTCCCGCGCCGTGAGGATGATGATGGGGAGGTCGGACTCACGGCGCAGGGTACGCGCGACATCCAGCCCGTCGAGCTCCGGCAGGCCGAGGTCCAGCACGACGAGGTCCGGCCGCCTCGTCCTGGCGGTCACCAGCGCCGCCCGACCGTCGGCGGCGGTCAGGACCCCGAAGCCGGCATGCTCGAGGTAATCGCGTGCGAGCTGGACGATCCTCGGCTCGTCGTCGACCACCAGGACGGTCTTCACCGCATCATCCTATCCGGCCCCGCGGCCCATTCGGCTCCGCGGCGCACCCTCCCCGTCCGGCCTGGGCCGGACGCGCTGTCCGGCCCGCACATGACTCACCGATTGCCCGACGGCGGTCCGTCCGACTCCCCTGCCCTGGCGGCATCGTTCGCTTCGTGTGCCCGACGATGCCACTCCTCCAGGCGAGCACCCGGCCCGCCCGGGTAGCCGTCCGGGCCCCACCAGCCGCGACCCCACCCGCCGTGACCCCGCCCCCAGAACGCCGCGCGAATGAAGAGCGCGATGAGCAGGATGAAAAGCAGGGGGAAGATCGGCCAGAAGAAGAACCAGGGAAAAGCGTACGCGCCACTCCATCCGTAGCCCCAGCCGTGGCTGGCCCCCGCGGCGGAAACCCCACCCGCCGAGGCGAGTCCCGTCGACAGGCCGACGTGGTACGCCCCGGCGGCCAGGACCACCCCGCCGACGAGGATGAGAAGGACCACCAGCAGGCGGCCCAGCAGCGATCTGTTCACCGTATCTCCCGTTGCCCGCGCCCCGTGCGGAGCGCCTTGGGGTGGAGCTTCACGGTGCGATGTGTGCAGGCGATGGAGCAGGCGCGGACATCTCGTGGCAGAGGCCCGGGCCAACCCACGAAGGACACGCAGCCAGTGGAAGCCGGGGCCAGCTGGCGCGTCGCGCGACAATGATCCCGTGCAGGCCCGGCTCGTCGCGTTCGGGGAGCTCGAGATCCAGGGGGAGCGCTTCAATCACGATGTCGTGATCGAGGCCGGCCACCTCCGCAGGCGTCGCAAGGGACCCTCGAAGTCCCGCCGCGCCGAGTTCGGTCACACGCCGCTCACGAGCGCCGAGGAACTCCCCTGGGGCGGTGAACTCATGATCATCGGCACCGGCGCGGAGGGAGCCCTGCCCGTCACCTCGGACGTGTACGAAGAGGCGACACGGCGTGGTGTGCGCGTCCGCGCGCTGCCGACACGAGACGCCTGCCGGCTGCTCGAGAAGCTGGAACGCCAGGACGTCTACGCCGTCCTGCACGTCACCTGCTGAGCCGCAGGACGCCACCTCAGATGTCCCCTGCTGAGCGTGGAACCGCGAGGACGGCGCCCCCCGCGCGAGCATCTCACCGAAGGGGCTGACGAGCCTGACCCTGCAGGTGCAGAATCGGTACGTGCTGAGCATCCACGAACTTCACACCGCTGCACCCTCCGGGACGCCGGTCGCGCCCCCGCCGTGCGAGTCGGATCGCGGCGTCTGGGGCGAGCTTTGCCCCGACTGTCATGTCCGGCTTCCCCCGGTCCCGGGCCCGCTGCAGTCGCCCCACGCGGCGCGGGTCAACAACCTCGAAGCGTCGGAGAACGCGCGCCGGACGAATTCGCCGATGCGCCACTGGCGACTCTGACCACAACACCCCCGCGTCACCCGGCGGCCTCGACCACGCCGGCGCGAAGACATCCCTTTCAGCGTCGACCAACCGCAGGTCGGGCCAGGTGGCTCATGCGACGCGGCAGCCGCGAGGGCAGACTGGGCGCCACGAACAGGCCGCCAGCGTGGCCTCGAGGCCTCTTCGGCGGCACGGGTACCAGGAGGAGGGCCCTACCGCAGGGGCGGGGTTTGGGAGGCGAACCCCGTCCCGTTCTCCGAAGCGCGGGACGGTTCGCCACGGGCGGCGCAGCAGCAGCCCGCCGCGGCCCCGCCTCGGCCTTTCAGCCCACCTCGAACCAGACGTCCGCCGTGGGACCGGGAAGCCGCCGCTGCACGCGGTGACGGAAGATCCGCCTGAGCGAACGCTCCAGCTCGTCCACGTCGCCCGCGCCCGAGGCCGCGTGTTCCACCGCGGCCTGGCGTCGCTCGCCGATCTCACCCCGCACGAGCAGGTGAATGCGCCGGTCTTCGGTCCAACCGAACACGAGCTCCCGCCGCTCGTCCGTCTTGAGCATGCCCCGCTACCCCCTTCACCGGCGACGCCAGATGCGATCCACCATGAGCAGCATCTCCAGCACGGTCACCGCCAGCAACGCCCCGACCAGCACCATCAAACCCGTATCCATCGCCGTCGCCTCCGGGATACGAGCCCACTGTGGACGGGTGGCGCGACGGGCGCCAGTGCCGGTGGCACCGAAGGCGGCAGCGCCAGCAGGAGCGGCGGGCGCACCCTGGTGCGG
>JBJKRK010000143.1:0-2916 GCA_046704705.1 Candidatus Limnocylindrales bacterium
AGGGCGTCGCACGCTCGCACGCGCTTGTCGTGACTCCCCCGGAGACATCGCCGCACGGCTGCCGTCTGGACTGCGAGCCAGCTGCAAGGAGCCCGACCGCAGGTGTTGCACGCGCACCACGCGCCGCCTGGTACTCAGGTCGCAAGCGCCGATGCGGCGACCGACCGGCACCGCGATCGGCATGCGATGCGGGACGCACAGGAACGAGGTGGCCGATGGATCGCTGGTTGCTGCGGGTCGCCCTCAATGCCATCGCGCTCTGGGTGGCGGTTCGCCTCGTGCCCGACATCTCCTTTCCGGCCGCCGAGCGGTTCCCTGCCGAGGACTGGTGGAAGCTCGCGCTGGTCGCGCTGCTCTTCGGGCTGCTCAACACGTACCTCAAGCCATTCCTGCGCGCCATCTCCTGGCCCGCGCGGCTCGCGACCCTGGGACTGTTCAGCTGGGTGATCAACGCAGCCCTGCTGCTGGCACTGGCGTGGATCGCCGACACCATCTCGCTCGGGCTCCGCGTGGGGCCGTTCCCGCCGACCCTCGATGCACGCGCCGTGGTGGCGGCGTTCGTCGCGTCCTTCGTCATCTCGATCGTGTCGCTGCTCCTTTCGGAGCTGCTACCCGAGCGGCTTTCGTGGCGGAGACGGCTGGGATTGTGAGGGTGCCGGACCGGCGCTCGGGGATGCCGGCACCGTGCGCTGGATGGAGACTGGGCCGGTGGCGACCGGCAACCCCGCCAGGCGCCACTCGGGGAAGCCGTCCACCAGGCGGCGCGCCCGACGTCCGTGGCTTCGCAGAACGGCCACTCCCTGTGGGGCGAGCGCGCAGAAGGCGCCTCGGCAGTACGCCACCACCTCGCGATCGCCGGGGAGTTCGGCCAGGCGCACTTCGAGCTCGTCGAGCGGCATGGAGATGGCACCCACCACGTGGCCCTGCGCATACTCAGGGGCGGGGCGCACATCGATCACCACGACGTCCCCTGCTCCGGCCCGCCGGAGCAACTCCTCACGGCTGACCGGCTCCAAGTCGTCCGGCTCCCCCACATAGGCCCGCGCCGCGCGCTCGGCCTCCGCAAGCCGGCCGGTCGCGAGCTGCCGCAGCGCCGCGAGCAGGCGATACACGTCATCGTCGGACAGGCGGTAGTAGATTCGTGCTCCCTCCCTGCGCGTCGCGACCAGCCCCACCCGACGCAGGACCTGGAGATGCGCCGAAGCGAGCGTCACGCTCATCTCGGTCTCCAGAGCGAGCGCCTCGACGCTGCGCTCTCCCTGGGCCAGCACATCGAGAAGCTCGACCCTGTGTCCGCTGCCGAACGCTTGCCCGAGCCGGGCGAACTGCTCGTTCAGGGCGTCCTTGGCGGCACGATCATGGCTGGCACCCACGACCGACGACGTCGCAGGAGCGTGCATCTGGTTCCTCACCCTGCTCATTTTATCTAAGTATCTAACGATTGTTAGATCAGATCTACACTACGCCGATCATGAAGCACGGACTGCGCGTCCCGGCAAGTCAGTCGCACCAGGCCGCTTCCTCGGCAGGTGGCGCTTCGACAGCGGTCCGAGACGGCAGCCCCGACCCGGCCGAAGCGGGCGCCCGCCTGGGGCTGCGCGAGAACCTCGGGCAGTTTGCCCTGCTCGTGGTCGTCAATCTCTTCGTCGGCGGGATGGTGGGCCAGGAGCGCACCGTGCTGCCGCTCATCGCCACGCGGGTCTTCGGCCTGGACGCGGCGACCGCGGCCCTCACCTACATCGTCGCCTTCGGCGTGGTGAAGGCCGCCACGAACTTCGTCGCCGGGACGCTCTCCGACCGGTTGGGGCGCAAGCCCGTCCTCGTGGCGGGCTGGCTCATCGGGGTGCCCGTGCCGCTGCTCCTCATCTGGGCCCCCTCCTGGGGCTTCGTCGTGCTCGCCAACGTGTTCCTGGGGGTCAACCAGGGGCTCACCTGGTCGACCACGGTGAACTCGAAGGTCGACCTCGTGGGGCCGGCCCGCCGGGGACTCGCGACGGGCATGAACGAGTGGGCGGGGTACAGCGGCGTGGCCGTCACGGCGCTCGCCACCGGTCTCATCGCGCAGGCGGCCGGCCTCCGCCCGGCGCCGTTCCTCCTGGGCCTCGCATACGCGGCGATCGGTCTGGGGCTCTCGGCACTCCTCGTGCGCGAGACGCACGGCCACGTGCGGCAGGAGGCGCGCGAGCACACCGCAGGCCCGGGGGTCGAGGGAGCACGCTCCATGCGCGACGTCTTCGCCCTGGCGTCGCTCCACGAGCGCGCGCTCTCGGCCTGCAGCCAGGCAGGGTTGGTGACCAACCTCAAGGACGGGATGGCCTGGGGCCTGCTGCCCCTCTACTACGCCGCCGCCGGGTTGTCGATCGCCGAGATCGGGATCCTGGCCGCCGTCTATCCGGCCGTCTGGGGCGTGCTCCAGCTCGCCACCGGGCCCCTCTCGGACCGCATCGGACGACGCGCGCTGATCGTGGGTGGCATGACGGTGCAGGGCATCGCCACCGCCACGCTCGCGGCGACCCACGGCTTCGTCGCCTGGCTCGGGGCGGCGGCGCTTCTCGGCGTGGGCACGGCGATGGTGTACCCCACGCTCCTCGCCGCGGTGGGCGACGTGGCGCATCCCACCTGGCGTGCGTCCGCGCTCGGCGTGTACCGCTTCTGGCGCGATCTGGGCTTCGCCGTGGGGGCGCTCCTGGCGGGCGGGATCGCCGATCTCGCGGGTTTCCAGAGCGCGATCGGCGCGGTGGCGCTCCTCGCCTTCGCCTCGGCGCTCGTGGCCGCCGTGCGCCTGTACGAGACGCGGCCGCGCCCGGTGTCGGATGCTGCCCCGGGTGCAGCGGCCGCATGAGCGAGGCCACGGCATGATCGACGTCACGACGTGATCGAGATCGTCGCCTCGGTCGACGAGGGGCCGGGCAACTC
>JBJKRK010000144.1:0-4482 GCA_046704705.1 Candidatus Limnocylindrales bacterium
GGTGCAGCGTCGCGGGGGTGCGGGTCACGCCGACGGCGGTGATGGCACCGGCGACGAGGCCGGCCACGAGCCCCCAGCCCGGGTTCGCGCCGATGACGTCGGCCCCGGGAACGCCGAGCCACACCACGTAGCCGGCGGCAAAGGCCGCCGTCACGCCAAGCAGCGCCGCGATGTACGGCGCCCGCGATACCTGCAGCCGGTTCCCGACGAGCCAGCTGACGAGGAAGCTCACCAACCCGAGGCCTGCCAGCCACGCGAGCGAGCCCGTCCAGGCGACGGGTTGCGACGGAATGGGCATCGATGACCCTCCCTTGCCGTGTACCGTCAGCTCGAGGCGCGCGGCAGGGGTCGGCAATCCTGGTTTGATTCAGGCGAGTCGAAGCTCACGGTATGTGCGTCGTGGAAGAGGAGCACATCGCCGTCCTTCGCCTGGCCGCTGTAGCAGCCCGTATCGAGCGCCTTCCCGTCGAACGTGACGTCACCCGATTTGAAGCTCACCACGACCGGGGCGTCGCGGGTGAACGTCCAGGTGGCGCTCAGCTGAGATGCGTCCAGGTGGTACGTGTCGCCGAGGTTGTTCTTTACCTGCCCCACTGCCCGTTCGCCATGTATCGTGAACGGCGCCGACGTGCAGCTCGCAGCGATGAGCGCGGCCACTGGCAAAAGCACGACGAACCCACGTTTCATCCTTATCCCTCCTTGTGCAATGCGACCGGTGTCCCGTCGGCGCAGCTGTCCGCAGCCTCCCCCGGACGGGCGCCCTGGGCATCATCCGAACGGTTGATCCGGGCGGTCATCGGGCAGGGATCACCATCGATACCGCGGCCGCGACGATTACGAGGTCGACCGCGAGCGGCGCCACGCACCAGCGCCGGAAGAACAGCCCGAAGAGGGCGATCGAGCAGATCGCCGAGGCGACGGCGAGGTGCGGGACGGCATCGGGCGGCACGAGGATGCCGCCTGCGCCCAGGCCCGCCAGGGCGAAGCCGGCCGTGGCCGCGATGCCCAGCGCGACGCCCAGGACGGCTGCCTGCCGCCTGTCCAGGCCCAACCACCTGAGGATCGGCGAGCCGTCCTCGGCCAGGCGCGTCGCGACAGGGTCGTGGAAGAGACCGAACAGCACGAGCGCAAAGGCGACGAGGAGCTGCATCGTGGTTCGAGCCTGACGGGGCAGAGCGTGCGCCGCGTCATCCGAACGGCTGATTCGGGCGCATCCGGTCAGGATGTCCCAGGCCCGTTCGGGACGATCCACCCCCTGATCTGGGCCGCCCTGCCAGTGTCCCAGGAGCAGTCGCGGCGCTACGGTCGGCGGGTGAGCGTGGTGGGGGAATTACAGGGCACCATCGACCAGGTCGCCCGCCTGTCCCTGGATCGATCCTGGCGCTGGCGGTACGCGCTGGCCGTGGGCGCGGTGGTGGTCGCGTACCTGACGCGGATGAGCCTGGCCGACGGCCTGGGCGACCGGAGCCCCTTCCAGACGTTCGTCCTGGCCGCGCTCGTCAGCGCGGTGGCGGGAGGCTTCGGCCCGGGCTGTGTCACGACCCTGCTGGGAGGTGTCCTCGTGGCGTACACGCACCTGGCACCCGCGAACGCGCTCGCCGTCGGTGCCGCGGGTGACGCACTCGGCCTGGGCCTCTACGTGACCGAGGGAATCCTCGCCGCCGTGGCCGGAGAAGCGCTCCGCCGGGCACTTTCGCGCGAGGAGGACCTGCGGCGCGATCGTGGGCGCGTGCCGAGCTCGCCGCGCGGGGGTGGAACCGTGCAGGCCTCCAGTGAGCCGCCGGTGTTCGTCGAGCCGCTGACCGAGCGCGAGCTCGAGATCCTCCGCTTGGTGGCCTCGGGTCTGCGGAACAACGAGATCGCTGCGCGCTGCTTCGTCTCGCAGTCCACGGTCAAGACGCACCTCGTGCACGTCTACGCGAAGCTCGGCGTGCACACGAGGACGGAGGCGGTCGCGCGTTGCCTCGAACTGAACCTGTTCGAGCGCGGACGTGATGACGCGGACGTCAGCGCCGGCGAGTCACGCGGCCGCGCGCTCGATCCTGCGTGAGGGGGAAGGAGGGTAGTGGAGGCACGCCGGCGGGTCGATCTCATTCGGCCGGCGGGACGATCTCATTCTGTCGACGGGACGATCTCATTCTGCCGGCGGAGGTCGATGTGCCCGCCGGGCATGCCATGACCGATGCCATCCGACCGGTACCCCCCAAGCGGGTCGACCAGTCGCCGTCCGGGGTCTCCACCCGGACGCCGTCGTCGTCCGTCTCCGGACTGAGGTCCTCCGACAGGACCACTGAGCCGGTCGAGCGGGCCGGCCACGAGCCCGGCTTCCCTACCCCACAACCGACTGCGGCGGCCACTGCAACCAGAGGGCCGCGAGCACCGCCAGGTTCACACCAAGCGCGGCGAGCGTGTTGAACATCGGCCAGGTGCCGAAGAACACGACGATCCCTGCGGCCGAGACGATGGCGGAACCGAGCGCGAGGCCGCGCCACGCCTCGACGGGCAGTCCGATCCCCCAGAAGGCGAGCGCCGTGGCGGCAAAGCCGACGAGGGCGAACGCCCAGACGACGCACGCGGCAGCCGTGGCCGTCGCCGGCGCGAGGGCCGGCAGGAGCCAGGAGCGAGCGGGCGCCCAGTCGCCCGTGTGCCCCGGACCGAAGCGGGCGATCCAGCAGAGCGCGCCGATCGCGCCGCCGTGACCGAGACCGTGCAGGAGGAGCACGCCGCCGAGGACGGTGTGCAGCAGCTGGTCGGACATCGTGAGGTCTCCTTCCGAATCGATCGGCGAGGGCAAAGCACGCGCCGTTCAGGCCGACGTCGCACGGACGGCGGGCCGTCCGGCCATGACGCTGCGGGTGGCGCCGGAGCGGGCGAAGCGTGCCAGCCGGACGCCGATGAGGACGTACCAGACCCACAGGATCAGGACCGAGACAAGCGAGAGCCCGACGCCGATGCCGGGGATGAAGAGCCCGAGACCGAGGACGTTGCCCCAGATCGCCCCGTGCGCGGCGAGCCGGCCGAAGATGCCGCTGCGCAGCATCACGACGCCCACCGCGATCCCGGCGAAGGACGAGAGCAGGTACCCGAAGACGAACGATGTCCCCTGGCCCCAGTACGTCACCAGCATCGCCTCGCCCGCGGCGAGGAAGGGCGCCCGTGCCGCGTCGGTCGCGGCGACGGCGTAGCCGTTGCTCAAGGAGAGCATCTCAAAGGCCGTGTTCGAGGCGATGAAGAGCCCGGCTCCCACCAGCCAGCCACCGAGCGCGAGCGCCATCGTCGACTCGCCCGAGCGGTGCAGCAGCCGGTACAGGCTGATGACGATGGGGATGAGGAGCACCTGCTCAGCCATCATCGGGAGATCGAGGCTCAAGAGCCCACGCAGCGGGTTCGCCTGGAAGAGCGCGAACCAGTCGGCGGCTGTGCCTGCGGGGGGCGGCCAGGCGATGAAGAGGATCATCTGGAGCGGGATCAGGCAGGCGGTGGCGAGCGCGCCCGCCGCGGCCGCGGCATGCAGGCCGCGCCAGCGCGTGTCGCTCGTGTCGAAGACGTCGCTAACCATGATGGTTCTCCCTTCCCGTGGTGGTCGGTTGTGGAGCGGCGGACCGCGGGTTGACCGCGACGAGCGCGAACCCCGCGTCGCGAAGCCGCGAGACGAGCCCGTATAGCGCCGCCTGGTCGGTGGCTGCGAAGACGAGCACGGACGCGCCCATGCCGGAGGCCTCGAGCTCGCACCCCAGCGCGGCCGCCCGGCGCTTGCCGATCGGCCCGGCGATCCGGATCTCGTAGCGCTCCATGCGCCGCATCCTCGCGGCCGGGCCCCCTGACCGCGCCTGCAGCACTGCAGGGCCGACGCGACGGCGGAAACCCTGCAGACCTGCAGGGCCCGAGGGTTACAGCAGCCCGAGCTCTCGTGCGCGGAGAACCGCCTTCGCCCGGCTGCGCTCGCCGAGCTTCGCGAGCACGTTCCCGACGTGCCAGCGCGCCGTCCCCTCCGAGACGCCGAGCGCCTCCGCGACCTCCGCGTTGCGGGCGCCGCCCGCGAGAAGGCGCAGCACCTCCAGCTCGCGGGGTGTGAGGAGCTCGATGAGCTCGCCGTCGTGCGACCAGAGCGACGGGCCGCGATGCCCAGTGTTGGGCGCCTGCTCGAGCCCGGCCAGGACCGCATCGACGAATGCGAGCGCCTCCGCCCGGACGAGCGGCAGGAGGTGCCGAAGCCGCGCTCCGTCCTCCACGAAGCGGCGTACGTAGCCGCCGGGCGCAGCCAGATCGACCGCCTCCCGCAACCTGCCGAGCGCCTCATCCCGTCGTCCAAGCACCTCAGCGCAAGCAGCCTGCAGGAGGAGCACCGACACGAGGTCGGCGACTGAGCCCCAGGCGCGATACACATCCTCCGGTTCGCGCAGCAGATCGCGGGCTTCCTCCGGGCGGCGCTGCGCGAGCCGCACCCGGGCGCGGGTGACCGAGGACGACCGGCGCAGGATC
>JBJKRK010000145.1:0-7676 GCA_046704705.1 Candidatus Limnocylindrales bacterium
GGCCAGGCCCGTGCCGCCAGAGGCCGCCTGGCTCGACCCGGCGTTGGCCGTCTCCGGCCCGGCGCTGGCCGTCTCCGGCCCGGCAGGCCCATCGTCCGCTCTCCCGCCCTCGCCCGGCACGGTGGGCGGCGCCGCCCGCTGGCTGCGCCGCCGCAGGATCCCGGTCCGTTCGGACTCGACGATCTCGCCGAGCTCGCGTCGGATGTCCTCGAGCACATCGCCGAGCTGGTAGCGGTCGAGCGTCCGGCGGCGTTGCTCAGACAACCGCTCGAGCAGACGCCGGAGACCCGTCATGTCGCCGGCTCCCTCACGCCCCTGCAATCCGCGACGGAAGAGCCGGCGCAGCGCCTCTGCCAGGTCGCCTTCGGCCATGACGTCGTCGGCGAGGGCGTCCATCACGTCATCGGCATCGAAATCGGCGAGCCGCTGGGTGCCATCCCAGCGCAGGTACCGCAGGCGGCCGGGCAGGTGCCTGCCGGGCACCCGCCGTTCGTCCAGCTCTTCTCCGATCCCGGGGCCCTCGTCGGGACCCCGCGGTGCCGGTTGCGCGGTCATCGCCGGTAGGCTCCGCCGCCCCCGCGCGAGCGCTCCTTGTTCAGCCGGCGCTGCAGATGGAGGCCTTCCAGCAGGAACTCGACGGCCGACGCGGTGAGTGCGGGTGAATCGAAACCGCCGAGCCGTGCCACGGCGGCCCCCAGGCCGGGGACCTCGCGCGCCCAACGCACATACTCGCGGGACGGCACCAGCTCGCCGGTTTCCACGACCAGCCCCCCCTCGAACGCCTCCACCACCTCGTCGAGCTCATCGATGTCCACGCAGCGGCCGAAGACACCGTTGACGGCCCGCGAGATCAGGCGATCGAGGACGCGATCCTCGGGCGCGCTGTCGCCAAGCGTCTCGAGCTCGAGCTTGCCGAGCGTCGACGGCGCGAGGGCCACCAGGTCGCTGACGCGCGGGGCGGCTTCCGGCTCTCCCAGCCGCACGGCACGCTTGAAGGCATTGGCGAGCAGCGTCTCCAGGTTCGTCACACTCACCCGCACGCTCACGCCCGAACGCTGGCTGATCTCGGGGGCGCGGCGGGCCAGCTGTGACAGCTCGGCGACCACGTCGAGCATGAAGGCGGGCTCCTCGAGGTGCGGGCCATCCAGTCCGGACTCGAAGCGCGTGCGCTCCTGACGCATGATCTCGATCTCGTGCTCGAGCGTGCGCGGGTAGTGCGTACGGATCTGCGAGCCGAGACGGTCCTTCAGCGGCGTGATGATCCGCCCGCGGCTCGTGTAGTCCTCTGGGTTGGCGCTCGCGACCACGAACAGGTCGAGCGGGAGCCGCAGCGTGTAGCCGCGCACCTGCACGTCCCGCTCCTCGAGGATGTTCAGCAGGCCGACCTGGATGCGTTCGGCCAGATCGGGCAGCTCGTTGATCGCGAAGATGCCGCGGTTGGTGCGGGGGATGAGCCCGTAGTGGATGGTCGTCTCGTCGGCCAGGTAGCGCCCTTCGGCCACCTTGATCGGGTCGACCTCACCGATCAGGTCGGCGATCGTGATGTCGGGCGTCGCGAGCTTCTCGCCGTAGCGGCGGTCGCGCGGCAGCCACTCGATCGGCGTGGCGTCGCCCTGTGCCTGCACGAGCGCCCGCCCGTACGGGCTGATCGGCGCGAGCGGGTCGTCGTGCAGCTCGCTGCCGGCCACCACGGGGAGTGCTTCGTCCAGCAACCCCACGAGCATCCGAGCGAGCCGCGTCTTGGCCTGGCCACGCTCTCCCAGGAACACGATGTCCTGGCCGGCGAGCACGGCATTCTCGATCGCCGGGACGACGGTTTCCTCGTAGCCGATGACGCCGGGGAAGAGATCGCCCCGCTCGCCGAGGCGGCGGACCAGGTTGGCGCGCATCTCCTCCTTCACGGTGCGGGGCGCGTACCCGGCGGCTCGGAGCTCGCCGAGCGTTGCGGCTCGGCGCCGTCGGGGCGTCGCGGCGGCGGGGCGCGCCGAAGCGCGGGAACGGGCAGTCGACGGGTGCGTCCCCGCCGGTGCCGCACCGTCGGCGGCGACGGAGGGCACGGACCGGCGTCCCGCCGCCGGAACGTCGCTGCGGGCGGTTCGACGCCTGGCGGGTGGAGTGGACCGGCGTTCGGGCTCTTGACGGGATTCCTGGCTGGGAGTGGGACGCGTCGTCACGGCTGTTGCCTCGGTGCGGGCCGGGTTGCCCCGGCAGCTGAATGTCGACAGAGGGCCGGCCGCAGGAAGGACCCAGGCATCAGAAGCGGGCCACGCGAGCGTCCTGCCTCGGACGCCGTCGCGGCGGTCGGCGCGGTCATCGGATGGGGACGCGGCGAAGCCCACGGGCGGGCCCACCGGCCCCGCGGAACTCGGAAGTCGTTCATGGCTCCTGCCCGCGGATGGTCCGGGGTGGCGAGCGTACGCGCGCCCGCCCGGAGCGTCAAACGCCCGCCCGGCCCCACACGAAGCGCCGCGGCAGGTGCCCTGCGCGCCGGCCCCGCACACCGTTCCAGCCGGCGTGCGCGCTGCCCACTGCGAGCGGCCGTGGGGACGCGGCGCACCCACGGGCCGTACGGCCGTTGCGCCTGGCCTGGTGCACCGAGCGCGGCCCGGCCGCGGCATTCCTCCCACGCGACGCTCTTCGAGTGACGCTCTTCGTATATTGGACGTACAGGCTTACAATATTGCCTGTATGAGGCGTCCTGATGAGCAGACAGGTCGACGGACACACGGCGACAGCGCGGGCGAGATGCCCCGACGCGCGATCAGCGCGCAGACGCGTCGCCAGGGCGTCCGACCCCAGACCGTCCTGGAGCCGGACGACCGTCCGGTCCCGATGCTCGGCGCCCGGCGCCCGGACCTGGCGTGGCCGTCGTGGCGGTGCGAGTGCAGCCGCGTCGCGTCCGAGCAGATCGAAAGGAAGGTTCCAACATGACCTGGGCAGAGCGAGTTGGTGATCTGGCCACCCGCAGTGCGCTTGTGCTCCTGCTCTTCCTGCGCATCATCACGGAGCTCGTGCGGCTCTTCTTCGTGATGCTCGACAAGTTCGTCATGGACCTCGGGCGGCGCAGTGAGGGTGGCCTCGAGCGGACCGAGGCTTCGGAGCGGGGCTGGGTGCGGCTACCCGGCGCGGTCCTGCTTGGGATCGCGTACGTCTTGCTCCAGTTCGCCGCGATCTTCACGGTGTTCTTCCGCCAGGCTGCCACACTCCTCAACGATTTCGTCGTTTCCCTTGCCGAGGGCGAGAGCCGTCTGACCGGCTCGCAGTCGTAGCCGGCGACGAGCCGGGCCTGGTCACAGACTCCGGTCGGGTGTCCCGGCCATGGGCCAATCCGGCGATGGCAGCGGCAGGCTGGAGCGGCGTGATGGCCTCCAGTCTGCCGTCAACCAGTTGTCTGTCGAATGCCGGCGTCTCGGGCTCCAGGTGGTGGGGATCGTCCTGATCACCTGGATCGGGGCGACGCAGGCCTTCGAGGGCTCCCTCGGCGGTCTCATCCGGATCGTCGCATCCCGACGCGGCGACCGACGCGCGGGCAGGCGGGGCTGGGCCGCGCATTTTCACAGCGGCCTGTGGTCACCGCTCGCGAAGGGCGCCCGACGCGCCCATCACGCCGCCCGACGGCGCAGGCTCGCGGCAGGGGCCGCGGACCATCGGATCGCGCTGCGCATCATGCAGCCACGGCACGGGAGGCGCTGAGGTCTCCCACAACCGGTGTGGGCGCAGTCGCGCCGCCCGGGCGCCACAGCGCGGCGCCACTTCCGACGAGCCTGGGGACTACTCCTCGGCGACCGGCTGCGGCTCCCGGAGGGTGAGGGCGAGCGTGGCCCAGAGATGGGCGACCGCGATGACCACGAACGCCGCGAGGAGCGGCACCTCCCCGAATCCCAGAGCGGCGAGCAGCGACTGCCCGGCGATGGCGGCGCCGGCGTCGATGACGACGATGAGCGCGCCGCCGACGAGCAGGCCGATCAAGAGCCCGACTCGGCTCACGCCGTTCCGCAGCGCACGCCGCGTGCGGGTACCGAGGTACGTCACGAGGCCCGCGGCGAGCGCGAGTCCGGTCGCGATGAGAAGGAAGGCGGGGTTGTGCATGGTCCGATGACCCTCGAGTCGCGCTGGGGTATCTGCTCCAGGAGACACCGCGGGACGCGACGGTGGCAGATGGATGTTCGGTTCGGGGACGCGCCTTCCACAGGCGACACAGGTCACGAGCGCTCCCCCGGCTCACGGCTGTGAGCGTCCGGCGGATTGTACGCGCCCCGTCGGATAATCGGACCCAGGTGGGGCCGCGCGGGCTCAGAGCAGCAGCCGCCGCTCCCGTGCGACCTGCTCCAGCCAGGGGCGCTCCCGTCCGATCGTCGTGGTCGTCCCATGGCCCGGCAGGACGCGGACGGGATCGTCGAGCCCAGCCAGGCGGGAGAGGGAGTCGACCATCGCCTCCGCCGACCCGCCGGGCAGGTCCACCCGACCCCACCCGCCGGCGAACAGGGTGTCGCCGGAGAACAGCGCGAGCTCGTCGCGCACCAGCAAACAGACCGAGCCCTGGGTGTGTCCGGGCGTGTGGAGCACCTCGAGCCGGATGGAACCGAGGGCGATGACGTCGCGCTCAGCGAGCGCCAGCGCGGGCACGCAGGGTGGGATCGGAAAGGGCGCGTAGAGCGGCTCGGGGCGTTCGAGCCCGGGCCGATCCAGGGCGTGGACGCCCAGACGGGCGCCCGTCGCGGCAACCACCGCGGCGTTGTCTCCGATGTGATCCCAGTGGCGATGCGTGCTGATCAGCAGCTCGAGCCGCCAGTCCCGCAGCTGCAGCTCCTCCTGGATCCAGGCCGCCGACGGCGTCGCGGCGTCGATCGCGAGCGCTGCGCCGGTTGCCACGTCCCCCAGCAGGTACACGTTCGTGGCCAGCGGTCCAACGGCCCGCTGGAGCAGTTCCACCGCCCTACCAGCCCAGGATCACGTCCTCGCCCTCGACGCGGACGCGAATCCGCTCGAGCGGATCCAGGTCCTCGTCCGAGACGCAGCGACCGGTGGCGACATCGAAGCGGTTGCCGTGCCACGGGCAGGTCACGACGCCGCCCGACACGAGCCCCTCGCCGATCGGGCCGCCCCGGTGCGTGCAGCGGTTCGTGTACGCATAGACCTGGTCGCCCTGGCGAAACAGCGCCACACGCTGGTCGTCGAGATCGACGACCTTCCCCGCATCCTCGGGAAGCCTGCCCAGATGGGCAACGCTGCGCTCAGGCATGTTCGTATCCTCCGTGCTCACGACCCCGGGCCCGGTTCACGCCGGCCCGCCTCCCTCATTCTGCGACCGCACGTTGCGACCCACGATCATCCAGGCTCCGGCGCGCCGGGTGTCTCATCAGCGCTGGCCGCGGCGAGTCCGGTGGATGCCCCGGCATGCCGGCCAGCGGTCGGGGCGCCCGGCGGCAGCGTCGCGCCGATCCCGAGCTCCTCCCGCACGCGGCGCACGCCCTCGGCGATCACCCGCATCTTCGCCTTCGTTTCCTCCACGGTCCGGGTCTTCAGCCCGCAGTCCGGGTCGACGAAGATCCGCTCGGGCGGCAGCACCTCGAGGGCGAGCTTGATCCCCCGTACCACCTCGTCGACCGACTCGATGCGGTGGCTGTGGACGTCCACGACGCCCAGCCCGATCGCCTTGGTGAAGGGCGCCTCGCGGAAGCGCTCCAGCAGGTCGAAGTCGGAGTTCGTCGTCTCCAGGTCGATCTGGTCGACCGGAATCTCCAGCATCGCCGGGTAGGCGCGCATGAAGTCCCCGTAGCAGATGTGCGTGATCAGGTGCGCCTCCAGCCCATCGCCCACGATCTCCATCGCCTCGGCCACCAGCGGCAGCTCGTCCAGGCGGGCGGACGCCGCCGGCTCGTCGACCTGGATGAAGCGCGCCCCGGCTGCCGCCAGGTCGAGCGCCTCGTCGTGCACCGCCCGGGCGAGGTCCAGGACGAAGTCGCGCCGGGAACCGTACTGCTCGTCGAAACTCCAGTCGGCGATGGTGTAGGGACCGGTGAGCATCCCCTTCACCGGGCGCTCGGTGAGCGACTGGGCGTACTTCCACCACTCGATGGTGATCGGATGGGTCCGCCGGACGGGCCCGACCGCGATCGGCTTGCGGTAGTAGCGGTTGCCGTAGCTGCGCACCAGCCCGCCGATCTCGAAGCCGGACAGCTCCTCGGCGAAGTACGTCGCCATGTCGCCGCGGTACATCTCGCCGTCCACGAGGACGTCGATGCCGATCTCCTCCTGAAAGCGGATCCAGTCCTCCGTGGCCTGGCGCTCCAGGGCGTGCAGCGCATCGTCGGAGAGGCGTCCCCTGGCGTGCTCGGCCCGTGCCTGGAGCAGCTCCGGCGACTTGGCGAAGGAGCCCACCGACGTGGTCCACAGCCCGCTGCGCATCAGTGCACCTCCCGCGCCACCCGACCGAGGTGCTCGATCTTCGCGCGCGCTCGATCCCGCGGCAGGTATTCGAGGCTGGCGGATGGCGCGATCCCCACCCGCGCCCTGCCGCGTCCGCCGGCGGCCGCCGCCCGGTCGATCGCCCCGCGCATGACCTGTTCGTCGTCGCGGCGCGTCGTGCGGGCGTCCGCGACGCCACACACGATGGCCCGACCGGTGGGCGCCTGTTCCACCAGCTCCCAGCTGGCCGGCCCGGCCACCAGGTCGAACAGATAGCTGCTGAACGGCGCGTCGAACAGCGCGCGCGCGCCGGAGGCGTGCACCGCCCCCATGGTCACCCCGAGCCCCACCCGGGCGCCCTCGATGCCGGCCGTCAGGTGGCGCCATGCGCGGAGGGCGAGCCGCCACTCCACGGGGTCGTCGCCGATGAGCGTCACCGCGTTCTCGTCGACCTGCAGATGTTCGGCACCCGCCGAACGCAGTGCCCGTAGCTCCTGGTTCAGCGCGTCCGCCAGGGCCACGGTGAGCGCCTCGCGCCCGACCTCACCCGGGTCGGACAGCCGCGCCAGCGTGTACGGCCCGACCAGGCAGGCCTTGACCGGCGGCGCCGCGGCTCCAGCGGCAACAGCGAGCTCGGCCGCCGCCGCAGCCGCGAACTGCCAGTCGTCCACGGTGATCGGCCCGCGCCACGACGGGAGCGCCACCGCGCGCGGCTGCCGGTAGTACGTGTTCGTGTCGAAGTAGCGCAGGAGCCCACCGATCTCGAAACCCGAGAGCGCCGACGCCACGGCCGTCTGCGCGTCGTCCCAGCGAACCTGGCCGTCGGTGAGCGGGGTGAGGCCCGCCTGCATCTGCTCGGCGAGCAGCTCGCGGACGAGCTCGTCCTGCGTGCGTCGAAGCTCGCCCGGATCGACCTCTCCGCGCTCGAGCCTGGCGTATGCCGCGCGCAGGCGGAACGGTGCTCCGGGCAGCGGCGTGCGCGGGTAGCCGCCGACGAGGGTTGCGAACATGCGGGACTCATGCTCCTGGTGCGCTGCTGGAACGTGCCGATTGTATCCGACGACTCCGGGCCGACCCGGCGGCAATCCCCCAGATCCCGGCAGGGCGGCCCTCTCCCGGGTCACGCGGGGCAGGCGGCTAGAATGCGGCGATGGCCTCCCGACCCGACTACCCCACCGACGCGTCCCGGTGAGCGGGCCGACGCTCGTCCCCGCCCAGACGGCGCGCGGCTGCCGGTAGTACGTGTTCGTGTCGAAGTAGCGCAGGAG
>JBJKRK010000146.1:0-2955 GCA_046704705.1 Candidatus Limnocylindrales bacterium
GGCACCGGCTGGCGCAGCCGTGTCGGGCGCGACGGCGCCGGCCGCTGCAATCCCGTCGGGCACGCCGGGTCCCGGCATCCGCGAGGTCGCGGCCGCCATGGCCCTCGTGCGCGCGTACCGCAACGTCGGTCACCTTGCCGCGCGGCTCGATCCCCTGGGGAGCGAGCCGCCGGGCGACCCGGCGCTCGATCCGGTGCCGCTGGGGCTGACGCCCGAGGTGATGGCCCGCATCCCGACCGACGTCCTGGGCATCTACGTCCCTGGCGCGATGCTGGCCGACGCGTTGCCCGAGCTGCAGCGAGCGTACTGCGGCACGATCGCGTACGAGGTCGAGCACATCGGCAGCCACGAGGAGCGAGGCTGGCTGCGCCGGACCATCGAGTCGGGCGCGCACCTGCGCCAGCCGGGGGTCGAGGCGCGGCGCCAGGTGCTCGCGCAACTCACGCGCGCCGAGGCGCTCGAGCAGTTCCTGCAGCGGGCGTACCTGGGGCAGAAGCGGTTCTCCATCGAAGGGCTGGACGTCCTGGTGCCGATGCTCAACCTGGCCGTCGAGCTGGCGGGCGGGCAGGGGATCGACGAAGTCGTGCTGGGCATGGCGCACCGCGGGCGGTTGAACGTTCTGGCGCACGTCGTGGGCGTGCCCTACCAGGCCATCCTCGCCGAGTTCGAACGCGTGCGGCACGGCGCCGGGCTGGGGCCCGAGGAGGGCACCGGCGACGTGAAATACCACCAGGGCGCCGGCGGCGTCCGCCAGACCGCGGCCGGGCGCTCGGTCGTCGTGACGCTCTCGCCGAACCCGAGCCACCTCGAGGTGGTCAACCCGGTGATCGAGGGGCGGGCGCGCGCGGCACAGACCGACCGGCACCAGCCCGCGGCACCGCGGGACCTGTCGGGCGCGCTGCCGATCCTCGTCCACGGCGATGCCTCGTTCGCGGCGCAGGGTGTGGTGGCCGAGACGTTCAACCTCGCCCGCCTGCCCGGCTACACGACCGGGGGCACGCTGCACCTGATCGCGAACAACCAGCTCGGCTTCACGGTGGAGCCCTGGGAGGGACGCTCGACGCAGTACTCGAGCGACCTGGCGAAGGGC
The DNA here is from genome assembly GCA_046704705.1 of Candidatus Limnocylindrales bacterium. Classification (GTDB taxonomy): domain Bacteria; phylum Chloroflexota; class Limnocylindria; order Limnocylindrales; family CSP1-4; genus JBJKRK01. Next base: position 1,091 of record JBJKRK010000146.1, read on the forward strand.
TTCGACGTCCCGATCGTGCATGTCAACGCCGACGATCCGGACGCCTGCCTGGCGGCCGTGCGCCTGGCCTTCGCCTACCGCGAGCGCTTCCACGCCGACGTGGTGATCGACGTAGTCGGCTACCGGCGCCGTGGCCACAACGAGGGAGACGAGCCCGCGTACACCCAGCCGTCGATGTATCGGCGGATCGCGGAGCACCCCACGGTGCGGGCTCTCTACGCCCAGCGGCTGGCCGATGCGGGGATCGCGGACGGCGCGCAGGCGGAGACCGAGGAACGTGCCGCGCAGCAGCAGCTCGCGGCCCTGCGCGATTCGCTCGCGCCGGCGCCGGAGGAGGATCCCGAGGCGGGCCCGCCCGACGAAGTCGAGTCGCCAGCGTCGGACAGCGGGGGACGGTCGGTCCCCCTCGAGCGGCCGATCACCGCGGTCCCTGCCGAGCGGCTGCGCACCTTCAACGAGCAGCTGCTGACCTGGCCGGCCGGGTTCCACGTCCATCCCAAGCTCGAGCGACAGCTGCTGCGGCGTCGTGACGCGCTGGGACCGGAGCCGCGCATCGAGTGGGCGCAGGCGGAAGCGCTCGCGTTCGCCGCGCTGCTCACGTCGGGGATACCGATCCGCCTCACCGGCCAGGACACCGAACGCGGCACGTTCAGCCAGCGCCACATGGTCCTCCACGACGCCGAGACAGGGGCGCGCTACGCGCCGATGGAGCACCTGCCCGGTGCGCGTGCGTCATTCGAGCTGCACAACAGCCCGCTCTCCGAGCTCGCCTGCCTGGGCTTCGAGTACGGGTATGCCGTTGGCGCGCCCGAGGCCCTCGTCCTGTGGGAAGCGCAGTACGGGGACTTCGAAAACGGCGCCGAGGTGGTCATCGACCAGTTCGTCGTCGCCGGGCTGACCAAGTGGGGACAGACGTCGCGCCTGACCCTGCTGCTGCCCCACGGGTACGAGGGGCAGGGCCCCGAGCACTCGAGCGCGCGCCTCGAGCGGTTCCTGGCACTCGGCGCCGAACGCAACATCCGGGTCGCGAACTGCACGACACCGGCGCAGTACTTCCACCTGTTGCGCTGGCAGGCACTGATCTCGGAGCGGCGGCCGCTCGTGCTGCTCACCCCGAAGAGCCTCCTCCGGCTGCCCGGCGCGGCGTCGAGCCTGGACGACCTCTCCTCCGGTGGGTTCCAGGCGATCCTCGACGACCCGAGCGTGGAGGATCGGGGCACCGTGCGACGGCTCGTGCTGTGCAGCGGCAAGGTGTACTACGACCTGGCGCTGGCGCCTGATCGCGCGGAGGCACGCGATGTGGCGATCGCGCGGCTGGAGCTCCTCTACCCGTTCGCGGCGCGGCAGCTCACCGCGTTCTTCGAGCAGTATCCGGAGCTCGAGGAGGTCGTCTGGGCGCAGGAGGAGCCACGCAACCTGGGAGCGCGGAAGTTCCTCATGCCCGAGCTGCGGCGGATCCTGCCCGACCGGATCGCGCTCAGCGAGGTTTCGCGCCCCGAGCGCGCCGCCCCCGCGGAAGGGCATTCCGCGGCGCACCGGGCCGAGCAGATGCGCATCGTCCGCGCGGCGCTGGAGCGGCAGAAGCGGAGTCCGCGCCGCCGGCGGGGCTGAACCCGGAACCAACCAGGGCCGGGGGCGGAGCTGACGACGGGGGCGTCCGACGCGGCGGGACCGCCGTTGCCTCTGCTGACGGACGAATTCCTCAGGCGCTCATCCGGCGCGGCCCGGTGGGGCGCGGCATGCCCTTGCGCGGGGGCGGCGCGCTCGGGGCGCGAAACCTCGCTGAGCGCGATCCGGTCGGGCAGTATCCGCCGCAGCTCGGGCAAGAGGAACTTCCGCGCACCCAGGTTGCGTGGCTCCTCCAG
>JBJKRK010000147.1:0-2718 GCA_046704705.1 Candidatus Limnocylindrales bacterium
CTGGCGGTGGGCGGAGCGCTGCCACTCCGGCGCCGGGTGGTGCCGGTGCCACGGCAGGAGCCGCCACTCCGGCGCCGGGTGGTGCCGGTGCCACAGCGGGAGCCGCCGTTCCGGCGCCAGGCATCGCCAGCTCCACGGGAGGCGAGGCCGAAGACGACAGCCAGCTACGCGGGTTCTGGGGGCGGCTCGCCTGGTGGGTGATGGAGCGACCCGTGCGCGTCTTCGTGCCGACGCTCGCGATCCTGCTCCTCGTCGGCGTGCCGTTCCTGCACGTGCGCTTCAACGCTCCGGACGCCTCGATCCTGCCGCCCAGCGTTCCCTCGCGCCAGGGTTTCGACATCCTGGTGCGCAACTTCGGCGTCGGCGAGTTCGACCCCCTCCTGCTGGCCATCCGGACCGACGGCCCGGCCACCAGCCCCGCCAACATCGCTGAGCTCTACGCGTACTCGCGACGCCTGGCGGCGGATCCACGCGTCACGCGAGTCGACAGCATCGTGAACCTCGACCCGCGCCTGACGCTGGCGCAGTACGAGCTGCTCTACGGATCGCCGGGAGGCGTGCCTGATCGATTCGCAGCGACCGAGCTGCAGGCGACGACGAAGGGCGACCTCACCACCTTCACCGTGACCACGCCGTACGGTCCCAACGCGCCGCAGGCGCGGGCGCTCGTGGCGGAGCTGCGGGACCCGCACTCGTCACTCGCGCCCCCGGCGGGCATGCACGTCCTCGTGGCCGGCGGCGCGGCGGAGGTGACCGACGTGGTGAACCAGGTTGCCGCCGAGTTCCCCCGTACCGCCGTCTTCATCCTGATCGCCACCTACCTGGCGCTGTTCGTGCTGCTCCGCTCGGTGATCCTGCCCGCCAAGGCGCTGGTGATGAACACGCTGTCGATCGTGGCGAGCTTCGGTGCGCTGGTGTGGATCTTCCAGGACGGCAATCTCTCGGCGCTCCTGGGGTTCCAACCGCTCGGGTACGTCGAGACGACGCAGCCGGTGATCCTGTTCTGCGTCCTGTTCGGCCTCTCGATGGACTACGAGGTGTTCCTCCTCAGCCGGATGAAGGAGGTCTACGACCGCACGGGCGACAATCGGATGGCCGTCGCGCGGGGCCTGGAGCGCAGCGGCCGGATCGTGACCAGCGCCGCGCTGATCGTCGTCGTGGTCGCCTCGTCGTTTGCCTTCGCCGACATCGTCCTGATCAAGGCGCTCGGCCTCGGCGTGGCGATTGCCGTGGCGCTCGACGCCACCGTGGTGCGCGCACTCCTCGTCCCGGCCACGATGCGCTTGCTGGGCGACTGGAACTGGTGGATCCCGCGACGCCTGGCGCGCTGGATCGCGACGCGCCTGCCGGTCATCGAGCAGGCCACGATCGTGCAGCTGGGCGTCCTGCTGGTCGTTGCGGCGCTCCTGGTCGGCGCCTGCTCACCGCAGGGCCGGCTCCTGGGCGTCGACACGAGCCCCTTGCCCGCCGCACCGACCGCCGCCCCCACGCCGACCCCCCCTTCCGACCCCCGACCGCTGCGCTTCCCCGCCGACGAGGCGCCACACAACCGGCTGACGGAATGGTGGTACTACACAGGCCACCTGCAGACCTCGAGCGGGGCGCGCTACGGGTTCGAGTTCGTGATCTTCCGGGCTGAGCGCGGCGCCTTTCCTGTGAGCTGGGCCGCCCACCTCGCGCTCACCGACCAGACCGACGGAACGTTCGTGTACGACCAGCGCAGCGAGATCGGCCCGCAGGTCGACCTGGTCGCGGCGGCGGCCGCGCAAGGCGCGAGCCTGGCCGGCGGCACCCCCTCGCCGTCGGGCGGCACCCCCTCGCCGTCGGGCGGCACCACCTCGCCGTCGGGCGGTCCGCAAGCGGCTGCTCCGCCGATCGCACCCGGCATCGGTCCGCGTCAGGGGTTCGCACTCTCCATCGTGGGAGGGGACGCCATGACGCGCTCGGCGGCGCTGTCCGCGGGGACACCCGCCTGGACGATGGAGGGGATCGACGGCCACGACACGCTCGTCGCGGCCAGCCCGCGCGCGGGCTTCGGCTTCGACCTCTCGCTGCAGGACCAGCTGCCGGCGCCCGTGCTCGAGAACACGAATGGCTGGATCGACTTCGGGACGGCCGGCGGCTCGTACTACTACTCGCGCCCGCGGATGGCCGTCCGTGGCAGCCTCTCCGTGGGCGGTCGGACGATGGCCGTGACCGGCGAGGCGTGGTTCGACCACCAGTGGGGGAACTTCATCGCCGTGGGCGCCGGGGGCTGGGACTGGTACGCGGTGAACCTCTCCGACGGCACGGACGTGATGCTCTCGATGGTGCGAGACGCGAGCGGCGGCTACCCGCTCGTCTACGGCACGCTCGTGCGATCGGACGGCACGACGGAGCACCTGGCGCGCGACTCGTTCTCGGTGCAGGTGACGAACCACTGGACGAGCAGCCGGACCGGGACCACGTACCCGGCCGGCTGGGTCATCCGCATCCCGACCCAACAACTCGTGATCACTGTCAAACCGACCGTCGCGGACCAGGAGCTCGATACGCGCGCCACGACCGGAGTGGTGTACTGGGAAGGTTCCCAGGTCGTGTCCGCGACGCGCGCAGGTCGTCCGCTGGGCGGCGAGGCCTACGTCGAGCTGACCGGCTACGGTCCCGCGCTGGCTCCCGGCTCAGCGGCGCCGGTCGCACCCACGCCGCCGGCGATCAGTCCCACGCCGCCGGCCGCCG
>JBJKRK010000148.1:0-6102 GCA_046704705.1 Candidatus Limnocylindrales bacterium
CTCTGGGCCTCGCGCCCGGCAGCGCGGCGCTCCATCTGATGCTGGCGCGCCTGTATCTGGCGCGAGGCTGGCGGGACCGCGCGAGCGAGAAGCTCGTGCTCCTCGATCGGTTCCTCGACCTGGGCGACCCGGACGAGCAGCGGCCGGCCGTGGCCGCCCTCGGCCGCGAGGCCCTCCCGACGGGCGACTGGCCGGGCCCTCCCGGGCCGACCTGAGCCCGCGCGGCGCTACAATCGCAAGGTCATGGCCCAGCTCGTCGACCTGATCGCCGGCCTCGACATCAAGCCGACGACGATCGTCGACATCGGACTCACCGCCCTGCTCATCTACGGGCTGTTCAGCCTGATCAGGGACACGCGCGCGGTGCGGCTCGTCATCGGCGTCACGGTCGTCTATGCCGTGTACGTGGTCGCCCAGTACCTCGGGCTGCAGCTGCTCTCCCAGGTCCTGCAGGCGGGTGCCGTCGTCGGCCTGTTCGCGCTCGTGGTGGTGTTCCAACCCGAGCTGCGCCGCGCGCTTGAACGCCTGGGCCGCCTCGGCCCGCTGGGCTGGATCATGACGCCCGCCGGCCCGGAGACCATCGAGGAGATGGCTGCGGTCATCTCCCGGGCGGCCGCCTCCCTCGCGGCCGTGCGGCATGGGGCCCTGATCGTGGTCGAACGCGAGACGGGGCTGGAGGACCTGGCGGAGACAGGCGTGATGTTGCATGCCGACCTCTCGGTCGAGCTGCTCGAGACCATCTTCATGCCCCCCACCGCGCTGCACGACGGCGCCGTGATCGTGCGCGGGGACAAGGTCCTCGCGGCCGCGGCGCTGCTGCCGCTCTCCGAGGCGTCCCGCAGCGAGCGCTTCGGGACGCGCCACCGCGCCGCGCTGGGCATCACCGAGGAGACCGACGCACTCGTCGTGGTGGTGAGCGAGGAGAGCGGGATGATCAGCCTCGTGGAGCACGGGCGCATCGTGCGCCGGCTCGACGAGGAGAAGCTGAGAGCGGCACTGGTCACGCTGATGCACCTCGGGATCGCCCATCCGCCACGCGCCCTGTCGATCAGTGGGCCGTCTCGGCGACGCCTGGCCCGTGCGTCGTTCGGTTGGGTCCGCAGGCGGGGCCGTGACGAGCATCGTGGCCCGGGGGCGCAGACGCGCGCGTCCACTTCCGCCGCCGGAGCCGGCGGAGCGGCGCCGCCGAACGGCTCCGGAAAGCGCCCGTGAGGCCAGGCCGCGCCCTCGGCTTCATCGTCGGCAACTGGCCGCTCAAGCTCGGCGCCATCGGACTGTCGATCGTCCTGTACGTCGGGCTCGTCGTTGCGCAGAACGCGCGCGTGTGGCCGGGCCCGATCCCCATCGACGCGGTGAAGCAGCCCGCGGGCACGTACCTGCTGAACGACCTCGGCGACGTGACCTCGATCAGGTACCTCGCGCCGGTCGACGTTGCGGCCAGCGTGAGCACCCGCGACTTCGTCGCCACGGCCGACCTCTCGAACGTGCCGGTCCAGGCGGGCGGCGCCCCGGTGCGCGTGCCCGTCACCGTGACGTCTGTGGACCCGCGCATCCAGGTGATCGGCTGGACGCCGACCGCGACGTTCGCCAGGCTCGACCCGGTCATCAGCCGTGACGTGCCGGTCGTCGTGCAGCGGGGGCCGGTGCCTCCAGGCCTGAGCGCCAGCCAGCCGACTGTCGACCGGACGACGGTGACCATCCGGGGCGCCGCCTCGCTGGTGCAGCAGGTGGCGTCCGCCGTGGCGCGGGTCTCCATCGACGCGAGCGGCGTGAACGTGGACAGCGAAGTCGAGCTGGTGGCCGTGGACGCCCGAGGTGAGCCCGTCGGGCCGGTGACGATCACGCCGGCCCGGGTTCGGGTGCAGATCCTCGTCGCCGAGCAGCTGTCGAGCCGCACCGTGCCCGTGGCGCCGAACGTCACGGGACAGCCGGCGTCCGGGTACACCGTTCGCCGGATCGAGGTCACGCCGCTGACCGTCACGGTCAGCGGGTCTGCCTCGACCCTGGGCGACCTGTCCACGGTGTCGACCGCGCCGATCAGCGTGAACAACCGGACGACGAGCCTGCAGACGAACGCGACGCTCCAGCCTCCGAAAGGCGTGACGCCGCTGGGCTCGACGACTGTCTCGGTCCGCGTCGTCATCGAACCGCTCTCCGGCTCGCAGAGCTTCAGCGCCGGCGTGGTGCTCGCGGGTGCCAGCCCGGATCTCGGGTACACGCTCGCGGCGCCGGATGTCCTGGTGACGCTCAGCGGGACCCAGGCCGCGCTCGGCGCCGTCGACGCGTCGGCGCTGGTCGCGAGCGTCGACGTCTCCGGGGTCGGCCCCGGGACCTACACGCTGCCGGTGCGCGTTCGCCTCCCGTCCGGCACCAGCCTGGTGGGGATCAGTCCCGGGCAGATGCAGGTCACCGTCCAGGCGGCGACACAGCCTCCCACCCCCACGCCGGCCCCGAGTGTGGGACCCTGAGCGCATGTCTCGTCTGTTCGGTACCGACGGCATTCGCGGGATCGCCAATCTCGACCTCAAGCCCACGCTCGCCTACTCGCTCGGGCGAGCCGCCGCCCATCTCCTCGCGGCAGGGAAGGAGCCGATCATCCTGGGGCAGGACACGCGACGCTCGGGCGACATGCTGAGCTGCGCGGTGGTCGCTGGCGCGACGTCGCTGGGCGTCGATGTCCACCGGGCCGGCGTCCTCCCCACGCCCGCGCTGGCGTTCCTCGCCGGGTCGGGTGAGTTCGCTGCCGGTATCGTCGTCTCGGCCTCCCACAACCCGGCCGACGACAACGGGTTGAAGGTCCTCGACAGACGCGGCCTCAAGCTCGACGATGCGGTCGAGGACGAGCTCGACTCGCTCATCTGGCGCGCGGACGAGCTGCCCGGCCCGACGAACGCAGGGCTGGGACGGGAAGTCGATGCCCGCCCCCGGCTGGCGACGTACGTCGAGCACCGCACCGCGCTGGCGCAACACAGCCGCAATGACCTCCGGGTCGTGCTGGACTGCGCGAATGGTTCCGGCTCGGCGGTGGCGCCCACGATCCTCGCGGCGAGCGGCGCGCGCGTCGAAGTGATCTTCGATCAGCCGGACGGGGCGAACATCAACCTGCACTGCGGCGCCACGGCGCCCGAGGCGCTTGCCGCCCGGGTGGCCGAGCACGGGGCCGACCTGGGGATCGCGCTCGACGGGGACGGCGACCGCTGCGTGGCCGTCGACGAGCGTGGCGAGGTCGTCGACGGCGACCGGCTGATCGGGATCATCGCGCTCGACCGGCTGGCCCGGGACGCGCTGGCGGAGCGAACTGTCGTCGTGAGCGTGCTCTCGAACGGCGGGCTGGCGCGTGCCGTGGAGGCGCATTCCGGCCAGGTGCTGCGCACGCCCGTCGGCGACAAGTACATCCTCGACGCGATGCTCGTCTCTGGGGCGGGTCTGGGCGGCGAGAAGAGCGGCCACGTGATCCTCATCGAGCACTCGACGAGCGGCGACGGGATCGTGACGGCGCTCGAGCTCCTGGGCATCCTCGCGCGCCGCGGGCGGCCGCTCTCCCGCCTCGCGGCGGAGATCCCGCTCCTGCCCCAGCAGCAGCGCACCGTGCGCGTGCGGCACAAGGACCAGTGGAATGCCGACCCGGCGATGGCCGCCGCGGTGGCGGGGGCCGAGCGGGAGCTCGAGGGTCGCGGGCGACTGCTGGTGCGCCCCTCGGGGACGGAGCCCGCCCTGCGGGTGATGGTGGAGGGCGATGACGCCGCGCGCGTCGCCGCGCTCGCCGATGCGCTGGCCGCCCTCGCGGCGGAACGCCTAAACTAACCGACCAGTCCCGCTGGAGGAGATCGCAGCTCACGATGTGTGGCATCGTCGGGTACACCGGCCCGCGTGAGGCGGGACCCCTGCTCCTCGAGGGGCTCGCGCGCCTGGAGTACCGCGGCTACGACTCGGCCGGGATCGCCCTCGTCACCGCGGACGGCTCCGTCTTCGTGGAGAAGCGCGCCGGAAAGCTGGCCAACCTGCGCACCGCGCTGGCGGACGCCACGCCGTCCGCAGGTGTCGGGCTGGCCCACACGCGCTGGGCCACCCACGGCCGGCCCAACGATCTGAACGCGCATCCGCACCGCGACTGCAGCGGCGACATCATCGTGATCCACAACGGCATCATCGAGAACTTCCGAGAGCTGCGCGACGGGCTGGAGGCGCGCGGGCACCGGCTCAGCTCGGAGACCGACACCGAGGCGCTCGCGCACCTGATCGAGGAGGAGTACCGGGGCGACATCGGCGAAGCGACGCGGCGTGCGCTGCGACGGGCGAGTGGCGCGTACGCGCTGGCCGTGCTGCACCGCGCGGAGCCCGGTCGCCTGATCGGGGCCCGCATGAACGTGCCCCTCGTGGTGGGCCTGGGCGACTCCGAGGCGTTCCTTGCCTCGGACGTGGCGGCGATCCTCGCCTACACCAACCGGGTGATCTTCCTGGAGGAGGGCGATGTCGCGGACCTGACGGCCGGCCGCGTGACGATCACCGGCGTGGACGGGACGCCCCGCGAGCGGGCCGTGCACACGATCGACTGGTCGATCGAGGCGGCCGAGAAGGGCGGCTACCCGCACTTCATGCTGAAAGAGATGTACGAACAGCCGGCCGCGCTGCGCGCCGCGGTCACCGGCCGCCTGGTGCACGATCGGGTCGTTCTCGAGGAACTTGCACCGGTCCACGACGCCCTCGAGCACGTCGAACGCGTCGAGTTCGTCGCGTGCGGCACCGCCGCGTACGCCAGCCTGGTGGGCGCACACCTCGTCCAGGAGTGGGCAGGTCTGCCGGCACGCACGACGGTCGCCTCGGAGTTCCGCTACGGCCCGCCACCGCTGGACGGGCGGACACTGGTCGTGGCCGTGAGCCAGAGCGGAGAGACGGCAGACACGCTGGCGGCGACCCGCCTGGCGCGGAGCCGCGGCTGCCCGGTCGTCGCGGTCACCAACACCGTCGGGTCGGCGCTGACGCGTGACGCCGACGCGGTCATCTTCCTGCAGGCCGGACCCGAGATGGCCGTAGCGGCCACGAAGACGTTCGTGACGCAGGTGACCTGCCTGGTGATGCTGGCCGCCGAGCTGGCGAAGGGGAGGGCCATGCTCGCCCCTTCGTTCGAACGCGATCTGGCAGCCGGGCTTCGAGCCCTGCCGGACCTGGCGCAGCGGGCGCTCGACCTCGCCGCGTCCATGGGCGAGGTGGCGCGGCGCTACGTCAACAGCCAGGGGTTCATGTTCGTCGGTCGCGGCATCGGCTATCCCGCGGCGCTCGAGGGCGCGCTGAAGCTCAAGGAGATCAGCTACACCCATGCCGAGGGGTACGCAGCGGGAGAGCTCAAGCACGGGCCGATCTCGCTGCTCGACGCCGACGTGCCGCTCGTCGCGGTCGCGACGCGGTCGGCCGTCCGCGACAAGCTCATCAGCAACGTGATGGAGGGGCGCGCACGAGATGCGCGCGTCGTCGCCGTCGCGAGCGAGGGCGACGAGGAGATCGGCCGCATCGCGGATGACGTGCTCTGGGTGCCGCCCGTGATCGAGGCACTCACCCCGGTCCTGGCGGTCATCCCGCTGCAGCTGTTCGCGTACCACATGGCCGTGGCGCGCGGCACGGACGTGGACCAGCCGCGCAATCTCGCCAAGTCGGTGACGGTCGAGTAGTGGCCAGCTCGAGCCGACGCACCGGGTCGCCCGCGCCCGCCCACCCCACGGCGTCCGATCTCCCGGCCGCGCCGCCGCTCACGGAGCTGGGCATCGACGTGGTGCGGGTCGCGCGGATCCGTCACGCGCTGCAGCGGTTCGGTGCTCGGTTCGCGGGCCGCGTCCTCACCCCGGCGGAGGCGGCGTACGTTCGAGATCGGCCCGAACACTTCGCGGGACGCTGGGCGGCGAAGGAGGCCGTGAGCAAGGTGCTCGGCCTGGGCGTGCGCGGTGTGGGCTGGCGGGAGATCGAGGTCGTGCGACTGCCGACGGGCCAGCCCGCGGTGCGCCTCAGCGGCCGCGCCCGGGCGCGGGCAGCGCAGCTCGGCATGGGACGCATCGCGGTCTCCATCAGCCACGAGCGGGAGTACGCGGTCGCCGTGGCGGTGTCCGACCG
>JBJKRK010000149.1:0-7364 GCA_046704705.1 Candidatus Limnocylindrales bacterium
TCGCGGCGTCGTGCGCGGCCGTGCCGGGTCGCCGCGCGCCGCACTCCGGGCAGAACTTCGCATCCGCCGGCAGCGCCGCGCCGCATGCATCGCACCTGGCGCCGAGCCTGGCGCCGCACTCGATGCAGAACTTGGCGCCAGGCTGGTTTTCGGTGCCGCAGGACGCGCAGGCAAGCATGCGAGATCCAGCCCTCCCCGGCGACCGACCCGGTGGTCCCCGAACGAACGCAGCGTACGCCAGCGCGCGGGTGCCGCGCACGCTCTCAACGGCGAGTTGCCGGCTCGCGACGGTCACTCGCGACGGTCATGGGGAACGCCGGCCGTGGCGGCGTGGCGGGCCACCTCGAAGGGCAGCCGATCGAAGATGATGCGCATCCAGCGGATCTTGCCGTCGCTGATCGTGGTGCACTCCGCGCCGGGCGCATCGCGAACAGGGAGGGTATCGGCGTCGTACATCACGAGCGCCGTCTCGCCGTCGCCGAACGCGGCAATCAGCCGAGACGAGGTGAGGGTCCCGACGAACGGACCCATGAACGACCGGAATGCCGCGGCGCCCTCCAAGCGTCCCGCCGGTGCCTGGCAGACGATGTCATCGGCGACGTAGGTCATGGCTCGCTCGAAGTCGTGGCTCGTCCAGGCCTCGTAGTAGGCCAGCGCGGTCCGCAGCGCTGCGCTCTGCTCGCTCATCGGTGGTTCCTCCGCGGGTGGTGGTTGTCGACACTCGTTGAGACACCGCGCAGCCGGCGAACGGAACGGATCGACGAGGCTTCGCCCGAAATCGCCACCGTCTCCACCTGGAGGACAGCCTGCCGCCAGCCGGATATCCGACGCCGGACGCCCGACGCTGAACGTGGCACGATGCCGCGGTGACCGCCACGCTCGACCGCGCGCAACGGGGCGACGAGCAGGCCTTCCGCGAACTCGTCGCGCCGCACCTGGGGAGCCTGCACCTGCACTGTTATCGCATGCTCGGCTCCCTGACCGACGCGGAAGACCTCCTTCAGGAGACCTTGCTCGCCGCGTGGCGCGGTCTGGGCGGCTATGCGGGTCGCGGCTCGTTCCGCGCCTGGCTGTACCGGATCGCCACCACTCGCTGCCTCAACGCGATCCGCGACGGCAGGCGACGTCTGCCGGCTGAGCCCGTCCCGCCCTTCGACCCGCCCGAACCTTCCCGCCGAGACGAGGTCACCTGGCTGCAGCCCTATCCTGATGCCTGGCTCGAGGGTGTGGCGGGCGATGCGCCGGGGCCGGAGGCACGCGCGCAGGCGCGCGAGACCGTCGAGCTCGCGTTCGTCGCGGCGCTCCAACGGCTTCCGCCGCGGCAGACCGCGGCACTGCTCCTCTGCGATGTGCTGGGCTTCTCCATCGCCGACGCGGCGTGCACGCTCGACACCAGCACCGGCGCGATCAAGGGTGCGCTGCAACGTGCGCGGCGCGGGCTTGCCCGATACCGCGGATACGCCGGAAGCGCCCCTGCACCCGGCTCGCCCGAGGAACTGGCGCTGGCGCGAAGGTTCGCCGACGCGTACTCGCATGACGACGTCGACGGAGTGGTCACGCTGCTGAGCGACCGGGCGTGGCTGGCCATGCCCCCCGCGCCACACGTGTACCAGGGGCCGGTGGCGATCGCCGCGTTCCTGCGCGCAAGCGCCCGCGGACGGGACGGTCGCCACTTCCAACTCGTGCCCACGCGGGCAAATGGCCAGCCGGCATTCGGCTGCTACCTGGCCGCGACGACCCGGCAGCACGCGGATCCGGTGGGCCTCGTTGTCCTGTCTCTGGGGGGCAAGCGGATCTCCGCCATCACCCGCTTCCTGGATCCGGAGCTCCCGCGAGTCTTCCGGCTCGCTGCCTCGTTCGACTGAGGAGCCTGCGCTCGAGGTGAGTCGGCAGCGGCACGGTGCCGACTCACCCGGCCTCCGCGTCGGGAACGGCTCCCGGAACTTCCGCTCCAGCCGCACTCCACCAGTCAGCCTGATGGCCCTCAGCGTCGCCATTCGGCGGTTCCCCTCGGGTCGTTCGGGCCTTGCAGCACCGCGACGCGAGCCCACACTGCAGCTGCAGCGGGGGGCGTTGACGCGCGGCCCATGCCCTGGCCGCCGAGACCGCGTTGAGCTGCCGGCGATACCCACCCCGGGCGACAGGCGCTTCTGCGCGCCGCGGACAACGGGAGGTCGGCATGAGTGTGTACCAGGTCTTCCAGTGGAGCGTGCCGGAGCCGGAGGCCGACGCCTGCGGCAGGGCGGTGGAAGCCATCGGCGAACACATCCGAACCGCGCACCCGACGGCGAGGAGTTTCCGCACGTACCGCCAGGTGATCGGGCCGCTGCCGCTCCGCACGTACATCTGCCTGCTGGAGTACGAGAGCTTCGCGGCATTCGAGGCAGACCCCGAGACACCGAGTTGTAGCGAGGCCTGGGCGCCCGTCTTCGCGGCCGCCGAGCCAGGCAGTGTCACCGTGTCGATGTGGTCCGATCCGCAGCGGGGCGCCTGGTTCGAGCGGTAGCGCAGCTGCGAGGGGAGCCCGCTTCCGGGGGGAGGCGATCGTGGCCGGAGAGCCGTGGCGCTGCCGGGGCCTTTCCTGGCAGCAAGATCGCGTGGGTAGGTACCGGCCCGGCGGGTGCGTCGAGTTGCTCCGGGAGCAGTGGCGCCTGGGCTACCTCCGGATCTGCCTGCGCGGTGCGGGCTACGTGAGCCCCGAGGACCTGCGGGCACTGCTCCGCCGCTCGCCCGACCGCGTTCTTCCCGACCGACCCTCCCGGTCACCGCGGGAGAGTCGATCGGACCGTTGAAGTCGGCGGGACCTCACAGCCCGAGGTCGACCGCGGTGGTCACGCGGTGCCAGGCACCCAGGCAGGCCGCGACCACCCATCCGGCGAGCCGACCGAGCAGGGCGCCGGTGCCGTGTGGCTGCGCTGGCGGACGGGCCGCCGGGCCAGGTGCACGCCGCGCGGGTGCGCCGGTGGATGGCGGCGCTGCGTCCGCCGGGAACGACGTCGAAGCGGGTGCGTCCGAAGATTGCGTCGGCGCGGGCATCCCGGGACCGTGCGTGGATGGCGCAGCAGCGACCGGCCCAGCCCCGACGGTCGGCGCCAGCTCCCCGCCGGGGGGCGACTCCGGACTCTGTCGCGGTGCCGGCGTTGGGCTGCGAGCCGGGATCATGGATGGGTGGGGAGCTGTCCGGCGAACCGGTGCGATGCGCGCCCCGGGCGTCGATTCCATGAAGAGGACCGTGTAGTACATCTCGCCGTTGCTCGCCCTGTAGGCACCGACGCCCATCGCGTCCCATCTCGGGCTGAGGATGTTGGCGCGATGCACCGGGGAGGCCAGGAACATCCGCTGCACCAGCCGCGTGGCCTCATCGACGGGTGCCACCTCCCAGCCGATGTTCTCGCCTGCGAGGACGAATCGGATGCCGTCGGCCGCCATGTAGTGGAAGACGAGGTAGCCCTGCGGCGGGATCTGGTGCGAGAAGTAGTGCCGCGTCGCCATGTCCTTGCTGCGCCATTCGGCCAGCCCGTGCAGCGCGGCGGAGTCGTCCAGCGCCGCGAGCCCGGCGGCGGCGCGCGCCCGGTTCGTGAGGCTGAAAAGCAGGGCTTCATCGGAGGAACTGAAGGTGCCGGCCTGCCAGGCGAGTGCGCGGTTGGGAAGGACGACGACGGAGATGAGGCCGACTGTCAGGGCGAGCAACGCCCAGGTCGACCTGACACGCTGGGGATGGCGGGCGGCGGGGGTCCTGCTCTGCATGCTCCCGTGAAGCGGTCATCCGAGGAGCCGGTGACCCCGACCCGCCTGGCAGCGTAGGCAGCCACGGGTGTCGATTGCCGTGCGAAATCGTCCCGCGGGCTCGCAACCGCATTACAGGGCAGCGTCAGCCCGATCGTTCGGCGCGAGCCTCCCGGCGTCCCCGCGATGATGGCCGATCGGGTCGGCGCCGACGATGGTCGCTCCCGCGAAGTGCCTGCCGCACGACGCGTCTGGGCTCCACGACCTCGAACTCCGCCGAGCCGCACGTCGGGCAGGCAGTGGGCGCCTCGACGGCCTCGGGGGAGGGCTGCCCGATGCATGGCCAGACGAAATGCGTGCCCTGAGCACCGCAGCGCGCGCAGGCGATCTCCATCTCACACCTCAGGTTCGGACGGCGGGTTCACCAGGGTGGCCGGGCGATATGTCCGGCGAAGATGCCGAAAGCGAGCAGCCGACTCCGGTTCATCAGGATCGGCGAGACGCGCCCTTATGGTTGTCCACAGCCCGTGGCATCGCAAGGCAGTTGTCCACAGCATGCACCCTCCGGACCTTGCAGTTCCGCAACAGTCCGAGCGACGAGGCGCATCGTCGTGCGGCGCCGCCGATGATTCCCTTCCGCTGAGGCCGGCGCGCACAGCACCGCAGTGACCTGTCCCGAGGCGGGCGACCGGGCCCGCCACGGTCAGCCGAGGAACTGCCCGAGAAACTCCCTGGCCGATGGTGTGTCCACCCGGTAGTCGACGTTCGTCGAGCGGCAGACCGCATCGCCGGTGATGGTGATGGCGGCGACGATGTCGGTCGACCCCAGGAAGTTCGGGCCGCCCGAGTCGCCGTAGCAGGTCCCGCCGTTCCCCAGCGCCGGGTTCATCGAGATCCGCAGCCACGCCTTGTTCGTGCTGTTCAGGGTTCCGGTGGTGACCATGCGGACGTCGTCGTACAGGTACTGGTGGCCTCCAGGCCCGTTTGTGACCTCGTACGCGCCGTAGCCGACCGAGGTGAACTGCTGGTCCGCCGGCAGACTGGAGAGCGATCCGGCCTCAGGCAGGCGGGCCGGAGTGATGTTGCGCACCGGATGGTCCAGGACCACCACGGCGATGTCGTGCGGGTCGCGCTGCGGTCCCGGGTACTGCGGGTCGACGTGGAACGTGCCCCGGTACGTCCGATCGCCTGCCGTGTACGCGCTCGAGAAAGTGACGATGGCCGGCGCGCCATCCTCCGCGCAGTGGGCCGCGGTGAGGAAGACGGTCGGCGAGATCAGCGTCCCCGAGCAGTACAACCACGTGCCGTCGGAGTACTGCCTGGGCGACACCAGGCCGCCGACGTTGGGGTGGCCGGTCCCATCGGGTGATCCCGAGATGATCGCGCTGACGGGCGTCGCGACCATCAGGAGTGCCGCCACGACCAGCAACGGAACGACCTTCCGCATCGATTGCCTCCCTCGCACCGGTGAGCCGGCTCCGCGCCCGCTGGATTCCACGTCGGCGCACGCATGCCTGGGACCGGGCGCACCCGGGCGCGGCCGTGCTCGAGCTCCGTGAGCATCCCTCGTGGCCGTGGATCGCCACCAGAGGCATTTGGCACGCCGCGAGCCGGGCCGGCCGTGCATGCGCAGTGCGACGCCCGCCCGGTAGATGATCTGATGCGCTGCCGGTCACACTGACGGGCAAGGTCGACGAGAAAGGAGCGACGCCTGTGCTCGACCAGGAAGACGGAATCCTCGTCCTGTCCGCTGCTGAGGTCCACCGCGCGCTGGACATGGCGACCTGCATCGACGTGATGGCAGGCACGCTCGCGGCGCTGGCGCGCGAGGAGGCGGTCAACCCTCTCCGATCCGTGCTCCACCTTCCCGATCCCGGGCAGCTCCTGGCGCTGATGCCGGCCGCGTTGGGCGCGGGGCGGGCGTTCGGCACGAAGGTGATCTCCGTGGTCCCCGCCAACCGCGCGGCGGGGCTCGACTCGCACCAGGGTTTCGTCGTCCTGTTCGAGCCGGGGCACGGCAGGCCCACCGCCATCGTGGACGCCGGCGCCATCACCGCCCTGCGCACGGCCGCCGTGAGCGGCGTGGCAACCCGCGTGCTGGCGGGAGACGACGCGCGCGTGCTCGCGCTTCTCGGCTCGGGAACGCAGGCACGAACGCACCTGTCCGCGATGCTGGCCGTTCGTCCCATCCAGTCGGTACGCGCCTGGAGCCCGCATCGCGATCGCCTGCAGGCGTTCGTGGACGATGCGAGCGCTGCCCACGGCGTCGCGGTCGTGGCTGCAGGCTCGGCACGCGAGGCCGTCGCCGGCGCCGACATCGTGTGCACGGTGACCGCGTCGACGGAGCCGGTGCTCCACGGCGACTGGCTTGCACCCGGCGCGCACGTGAATGCGGTCGGCTCCAGCACGCCCACGGCTCGCGAGCTCGACGCGGCGGCCGTGCAGCGTGCCCGGCTGTACGTCGACCGGCGCGAGTCCGCGCTCCACGAGTCGGGCGACCTGCTGGCGGCGATTCGCGACGGAGCAGTCGCCGAGGACCACATCGTCGGGGAGATCGGTGAGGTGCTGACGGGTGCGGTGCCCGGCCGGCAGTCAGAGAGGGAAGTCACGCTCTTCAAGTCCCTCGGGCTGGCGGTCGAAGACGTCGCGGCGGCGGAGGCCGCGGTCGATCGTGCGACGCAGGTGGGGATCGGCCGCCAGGTCACCGTGGAGTGACCCCGTGTCTCGCGCCCGCTGATCGCGCGCCCCTGGTAGCCTGACGGCGCGCGCCCGACAGCACGCCCCGGATCCGCTCGGCAGGCGCGCTCAGGAGCCACGCATGTCCTTTGCCTCGCTCAGACGACCGCCGCGCCTGGTGGCGGTCATCCTCGTCGTGGTCGCGGTTCTGGTCGCCGCAGGGGTGTCGATCAGCGCCGCGCTTTCCCCGCCGTCGTTGCCTCCGGTGGACGGCTCCCTGGGAAACCGCCAGGTGCCCGACTTCCAGCTGATCGACGCCGCGGGAAAGCCGACCTCGCTCGCCGCCTTCAAGGGCAGGATCGTGGTGCTGGCCCCGTTCATGACGCTGTGCCACGAGATGTGCCCGATGACGACCGGCAACTTCCTGCAGCTGCAGGCACAGCTGGCGAAGGATGGGCTGTCGGACAAGGTCGCGCTCGTCGAGGTCACCATCGATCCCGCGCGGGACACGCCCGCCCGGTTGGCCGCCTACCGCACGCTCACCGGTGCGACCTGGCCCCTCCTCACCGGCTCCCAGGAGACGATCACGGCGTTCTGGAAGTACTTCGGCATCTGGTATCAGAAGGTCGCCATCGGGTCGCCCGCCCCGATCGACTGGTTCACGCACCAGCCCGAGACGTATGACCTCAACCACCAGGACGGGCTCTTCTTCCTGGGTCCGGACGGCCACTGGCGGATCGCGCTGATCGCCTCGCCCAACCACCAGGGCGCGCTGGAGCCCCAGCTTGCCGGCATGCTGAACGCGCAGGGGGTGCAGAACCTCACGCATCCGGATGTCCCGCTGTCCTGGACGGTCCGCCAGGCGCTGGACGACGTGAGCGTCCTGCTCGGCCAGCCGATCAAGAGCTGACGGGCCGTGCGGCGCCGCGACGGCAGGCGCCCGTCGCCGCGACCTGCGCTAG
>JBJKRK010000150.1:0-3264 GCA_046704705.1 Candidatus Limnocylindrales bacterium
GACGAGGAGGCGGTGGGCGTGGACGAGGACTACCTGCGGGCGATGGAGTACGGAATGCCGCCGACGGGCGGCGTCGGGATCGGCGTCGACCGGCTGTTCATGTACCTCACCGGCACGTCGCACATCCGCGACGCGATCCTCTTTCCCACGATGCGGCCGGAATGACGCGGCTCGAATTCGCGATCGCGTGGCGCTACCTGCGTAGCCGCCGTGGGTCGCGACTGTTGTCGCTGATCAGCGTGATCGCGATGGGCGGCGTGATCGTCGGGGTGAGCGCGCTGATCCTGATCAACGGCGTGATGACCGGGCTGCAGACCGACCTGCGCAACAAGATCCTGCTCGGCAGCCCCGATCTGCGGGTGCTCACGTACGGCGACGATCTGACGATGGCGCGGCCGGACACCGTGCTGCCGATCGTGCTGCGGCAGCCGGGGGTGGTGGCGGCGGCGCCGTTCGTGCTCGTCCAGGGGATCATGACCGGCGGGCACCAGTACGCCGACGGCGTGATGGTCATGGGGATCGAGCCCCAGCGGCCCGGCCTCAAGCCGGTGACCACGATCCGCAACACGGCGGTGTCGGGGGACTTCACCTTCCGGACGGCGGACGGGCGGGACGACGGGGTGGTGCTGGGCGAGCGGCTCGCCGAGCGGCTCGACGTGCGGCCCGGCCTCGACACGGTGACGGTGTTCTCGCTGGGCGGCGCCAAGATCTCGCCGGTGACCGGCCAGATCGAGCCCCACGTGGAGCGGCTCCCGGTGACCGGGATCTTCTCCAGCGGGATGTACGAATACGATTACTCGTATGTCTTCACCTCGGTGAAGACGGCGCAGGACATCGGCCAGCTCGGCCACGACGTGACCGGGCTGGAGGTCAAGACGACGAACCTGTGGACGGCGCCGGCGGTGGCCGAGGCGCTGGCCGACACGCTGGGCTATCCGTACCGCACCGAAGACTGGCACGAGCAGAACTCGTCGCTCTTCCAGGCGCTCAAGCTCGAGAAGCTGGGGATGGCGGTGATCCTGCTGCTCATCGTGCTCGTGGCGGCGTTCAACATCGTGAGCACGCTGACGATGGTCGTGGCCGACAAGACGCGCGAGATCGGGATCCTGCGCGCGATGGGGATGCCGGGGCGCGCCTTCCGGCGCATCTTCTTCGTGCAGGGCGTGGTGATCGGGCTGGTCGGCACGGGGATCGGCGTCGCGCTGGGCGTGGCGCTGGGCGTCGCCGTGGACCGCTACAAGCTGATCCCGCTCGATCCGTCGATATATTTCATAGACCACCTGCCGGTGCTGGTGCACTGGGGGGACGTGGCCTGGATCGTCGCGGCGAGCCTCGCGATCGCCGCCCTCGCCACGATCTACCCGGCCGTGCAGGCGGCCCGGCTCTACCCGGTCGAAGCGATTCGGCACGAATGATGGTCCTCGAAGCGCGCGATCTCGCGAAGACGTACGTGGGCGGTGACGGCGGGTTGCTCACCGTGCTGGACGGGGTGCGCCTCGCGGTCGGGCGGGGCGAGATCGTGGCGGTGATCGGCGCCAGCGGCGCGGGAAAGAGCACGCTGCTGCACCTCCTGGGCGCGCTCGACAAGCCGACGCGCGGCGAGGTGCTCATCGAGGGGCGCTCCGTGGCCGGCCTGCCCGACGAGGAGCTGTCGCGGCTGCGCAACCAGCGGATCGGCTTCGTCTTCCAGTTCCACCACCTGCTGCGCGAGTTCAGCGCCCTGGAGAACGTGATGATGCCGCTGTTGGTGGGCGGCCGTTCGCCGGGCGAGGCCCGTGCGCGGGCGGCCGACCTCCTGTCGCGCGTCGGGCTCGGGGGCCGGATGCTCCACCGGCCCGGCGAGCTGTCGGGCGGCGAGCAGCAGCGGGCCGCCGTGGCGCGCGCCCTGGCCATGGAGCCGGCGGTGGTGCTGGCCGACGAGCCGTCGGGCAACCTGGACCACGTGAACGGCGTGCGGCTGCACGACCTGCTCGCCTCGCTGGCCGCCGAGCTGTCCACGGCGATGGTGATCGCCACCCACAACCGGTCGCTGGCCGCGCGGGCGCACCGGGTGCTGCTGCTCGAGGACGGCGCGCTGTCGCCCACGGCGCTGCACGAGGTGCTCGCCTGATGCTGTGCGACAACTGCCACGAGCGCGACGCGGTGGTCCACCTCACGCAGATCGAGAACAACAGCGTGACGCAGATCCACCTGTGCGAGCGGTGTGCCGCCGAGCGGGGGGTCGAGACGACGGTGGCCGAGCCCAAGCACCCGCTGGGCGAGCTGCTGCACGCCGTGCAGGCCCAGCTCGCCTCGCCCGACGACCGGGGCGAGGCCTGCGCGTTCTGCGGGTGTACGATGGCCGACTTCCGGGCCACGGGCCGGTGGGGCTGCCCGCGCTGCTACGTGACCTTCGAGTCGAGCATGCGCGGCCTCCTGCGCCGGCTCCATGGCAGCTCGCAGCACGTGGGCGAGCGCTATCAGGCGCCGCACTCCGAGGCCGTGAGCCGGGCCTCCCAGCTCGGCGAGCTGCGCGAGCGGCTGCGCCGGGCGGTCGAGGCCGAGCAGTTCGAGCTGGCGGCCGATCTGCGCGACCGCATCCGGGTGCTCGAGTGATCGACCTCAGCCTCCTCCCGGACGGCGGCGTCGGCTGGCTCGACGCCTCGGGGCGCCACGCCGACGTGGTGCTGTCCACGCGCGTGCGCCTGGCCCGCAACCTGGACGGGTTCGCGTTCACCGGCCGGGCGCGGGACGGCGAGCGGCTGCGCGTGCTGGCCCAGGTGGACGCCGCGGTGCAGGAGGCGCCCCCGCTGGCGGGGAGCCTCACCCTGCGCGTGGACGAGATGCCCGGGCTGGACCGGCTGCTGCTCCACGAGCGCCACCTGGTGAGCAAGGAGCTGGCCGCCCTCGACGACGCCCACCCGCTCCACTCCGGCGCGGCGGTCGTGGTCGGGGACCAGGTGAGCCTGATGGTCAACGAGGAGGACCATCTGCGGCTCCAGGCGATGCGCTCGGGGTTCGCGCTGCCCGAGGCGTTCGCCCGCATTCGCGAGGTGGAGCACGAGCTGGGCGCGCGGCTGCCCTTCGCCTTCCACTCGGAATTCGGGTTCCTGACCGCCTGTCCGACGAACGTCGGCACGGGGATGCGCGCGTCGGTGCTGATCCACCTGCCGGGGCTGGTGCTGACCAAGGAGATCGGGAAGGTGCTGGCCGGGCTGCAGCAGATGGGGCTCACGCACCGCGGGCTCTACGGCGAGGGGAGCGAGGTGGTGGGGAATTTCTTCC
>JBJKRK010000151.1:0-10282 GCA_046704705.1 Candidatus Limnocylindrales bacterium
GGCGACCCACGCTGGGAAGCCCGCGCGGTCGACGCCACCGACCCGCTCAGCCGCCCGGTCGGGACCCGCTACCTCGTGCGCGGCATGCGGGCGGTGGTCGAGCTGGCACAGGCCTCGGGCCTGTCCCGCCTCGCGCCGGGGGAGCTCGACGCCGGTCGAGCCTCGACCGGCGGCACGGGACAGCTCCTCGCCGCGGCGATCGAGACCGGGGCCCGGCAGATCATGCTGGGAGTCGGCGGCAGCGCCACGACCGATGGGGGCACGGGACTGCTGTCGGCGCTGGGCGTGCGCTTCCTGGACCGCGACGGCCGGACGCTCCCCCCCGGCGGAGCGGCACTCGAGGGGCTGGAGCGGATCGATCTTGCCGGCCTGCTGCCGGTCCTGGCAGACGTGCGAATGACGATCGCGTCGGACGTGACCAACCCGCTGCTCGGGGAGCGCGGCGCGGCGGCGACGTATGGACCGCAGAAGGGCGCCTCGGACGCCCAGGTCGTCCAGCTGGACATCGCACTCAGGCGCTACGCCGACGTGCTCGAGGAGGTCACGGGGCGCCGGGTGCGCGATCTGCCGGGCGCAGGGGCGGCGGGCGGGACACCGGCGGGCCTCCTGGCGATCGCCGATCGGTTCGCCTCGGTGGAGCTACGCCCCGGCGTCGACCTGGTGATGGAGCTCACCGGGTTCACCGAGCGCCTGTCGGCGGCCGACCTCGTGCTCACCGGCGAAGGCCGCATCGACGCGCAGACCGCGTTCGGGAAGACCGCCTTCGGCGTGGCGCGCCGCGCGCGTGACGCGGGCGTCCCGTGCCTTGCGATCGGCGGTGGGGTGACACACGAGGGGGAGATCGCGCTCGCCGACCTGGGCGTGGTCACCGTGTCGTCGAGCGAGGGCCCGGGCACGCTTGAGGACGCGCTGGCCGCAGGCAGCGGCCCGCTCGAGCGAGCGGCGTGGCGGGCGGCGCGGCTGGTGGACCTGGGCGCGCACCTGTAGCGGGCGCCGCGGATCGAGGTGCCGTGGGCCGCGCCATCGGGGGGAGCTCGGGTCGTCGGTCGCGGCCCGCGAGCCGCGTTGGCACCGACCTCGGCCCCGTGCCGTCGAACTTGCCGGATTGCCACCCGAAGAACGCTCTGAGGAACGCAGCGACCCCGTCCTGCCAGCTTCCCACCCGAGGAACGTAAAGCCAGCTGCGGCGGCCACTCATCGGCCGACCTGCCCCAGGCGCACACGTCTGGCGCCGTTGGCGAGCGTGGCCAGAAACGGCCGACAGGGCCACCGTGTGCTCTCGGGTGGCCCGGTTGGCCCTCGAGCGGACATAGCGTTCCGGTGATGGGCATCTGGCGCGATGCGCGGCCCGATCTCCTCCCGAGCGACGCCGGATCGCGTGCGCGGTCGGGGAGGCGGGTGGCCAGGGGTGCGCCGGGGAGGGCGGAGCGAGTCGGTCGCCACCGTCGACCGTCCGAGCGGAGCCCGGACCGGACATCCCCGGGACAGGACCCGTCCCCGCTCCCCCCTCGGCGCGCACGCGGACCGCGGAGCGGGCCAGTGCGCGCCCCGCCGCCCTGCGCGGAGGCGTGAGGACCGCCGTGCGCGGAGGCGACGACGACGTCGGTTGCGCTGCAGGGCCCCGTCCGATCAATCTGTTCAGCACTGCCCGAGACCGACAGCGGGTGCCTACCGTCTGACAGTCCTGCTGCAGCACCGGAAGGAGGCGAGCGATGAGCGCCTCTCGCAGCCCCGTCATCTCGACGCACGGTCTGACGAAGTACTACGGCCGCTCGCGCGGCATCGTCGACGTCGACCTGGTGGTGGAACAGGGAGAAGTTTTCGGCTTCCTCGGCCCGAACGGCGCCGGGAAGACCACCACGATCCGGCTCCTGCTCGACCTGATACGTCCAACGCGAGGCGGCGCCGAGGTCCTGGGTCTGGACGTCCGACGCGACCGGCTGGCCATCCATCGTCGGGTCAGCTATCTCCCGGGCGAGCTGGCGCTGTACGGAGACCTGACCGGCACGCAGGTGCTCGACTATCTGGGCAACCTCCGCGGCGGCGTACCGCGTGCCGGTATCGCGGCGCTTGCCGATCGGCTGCAGCTCGACCTCTCGCGCAGGATCAAGGCCCTCAGCCTGGGGAGCAAGCAGAAAGTCGGCCTCGTGGCGGCTTTCATGGGTCGGCCGGAGCTGCTGATTCTGGACGAGCCGTCGATCGGGCTCGACCCGCTCGTGCAGCAGGAATTCGAGCGGATGGTGGAGGAGGTCCGCGCCGACGGACGCACCGTCTTCCTCTCCTCGCACATCCTGCCCGAGGTCGAGCACCTGTGCGATCGGGTGGGGATCATCCGCGAAGGCCACCTCGTCGCCGTCGAGACCGTCGCCAACCTGAAGGCACGCGCGCTCCGCCGGCTCGAGATCGACTTCGCCGGCGACGCGCCACCCGCGATCTTCGCCGGCCTGCCGGGCGTCCAGGAGGTCACCCTGCACGACGGCGTGCTGCGGTGCACGGTGATGGGCGACCTGGATGCGCTGGTGAAGGCCGCCGCGCGGTTCCACGTCCGCGACATCCACACCGTCGAAACCAGCCTCGAGGAGATCTTCCTCGCCTACTACGGGGAGGAGGCGAACCGCCATGCTGCTGCATAGCGTGCTGCTGAAGACGCTGCGCGACATGCGCTGGCCGACCTTCTGGACCAGCCTCGGCCTGGCGGTCCTCGGCTTCTACTTCATGTGGATCATCAACACGTTCGAGGGCACGTTCGACTGGCAGGGGCTGATGGACCAGTTCCCGCCCGCGATGAAGGCGCTCGTCGGCGGCCAGCTGATCGACTTCTCCTCACCCACGGGGTTCCTCAACATGGAGCTCTTCCCGTTGATGTTGCCGCTCGTCGTCGCCGGTTTCGCGATGGCGCTCGCGAGCGGGACGACGGCGGCCGAGGAAGCGCGGGGCACGCTCGACGTGCTGCTCGCAGAACCGATCGGTCGCGCGCGGATCCTGGTCGAGAAGGTGGCGGCGATCGTCGCCGGCACGATCGTCGTCGGCGTCGCGCTGTTCATCGGCATCTGGCTGGGGGCTGCCGCGGTGAGCGCCGACGTGGACCTCGGCCTGGTGGCAGCGGGGGTCGTGTCCGCGATCCTGCTCGGGCTCGCCTTCGGGGGCGTGGCGCTGGCGTTGGGTTGCGCGACCGGCAACCGCGGCCTGGCCATCGGCGCGACCGGCGCGCTCCTCGTGGTGACGTACTTCGTCAACGCGCTGGCGCCGCTCGTGGACGCGCTCGACCGGGTCAAGGGGCTGTCGCCCTTCTACTACTACATCGGCAACGACCCGCTGCGGAACGGACTCGATCCCGGTCACGCGGCGGTGCTGGCGGCGGTGGCGGTCGCGGCGTTTGCTGCGGCGCTGGTGCTGTTCGAGGGGCGAGACCTCACCGCATAACGGCGCCGCCGGCCGCGGTCCGCCGCAGGCACCGGCGCTGGTCCGCCGCAGGCGTCGGCGCTGGTCTGCCGCAGGCACCGGCGCTGGTCCGCCGCGGGCGCCCCGCGCGCGAACCGGAGCAGCTGCCGCCCCCAACAGTGCGGCGCCGACGAGCGCGACGGTCGCACTGGCCGTTTGCGCCTGCACGCTCGGCCGTGACGGGGCCCCGGACGTCCCGGTGCCCGGCAATGCCGTGCCCGCCACACTGAAGGTCACCCGACACGGGTTGCCTCCCACCGGCTCGTCGGTGGCCATCAGCACGGCCCATCGCCCGATCTGCGACCGATCGAAGGTCGTGGTGATGTCAGCGGTGCCGCCCGCGCGATTGATTGCCGTAAGGCCAGGGCCACCCGCAAGGCTGCCACGTAGGCACCCGGTGACCCGTAGGACGAGTGTGCCGAGGCAAAGGCCGCTTGCGGCCGCTGTCCGCGGCCCTTGCTGAGTTCAGCGGCGGCGTTCCGTCGCCCGCACGAGCGGTGTTCAGGACGAGCGGCACCCTTCGAGCGAGCCTACGAGTCTCCGGGTGCATAGGTGCCGACACCGGGCCGGGAACGCGAAGCGGGCCGGCGGACGCGGCCCGCGGTCCGAACGCAGACCCGTCCGGCGGACGCGGTCCGCCGTTCGAGCGGAGCGCGGACGGCCGGCTCCCGGGCAGGACCCCTCCCTTCTCCCCTTCGGCGCGCACGCGGACCGCGGACCGGGCCAGTGCGCGCCCCGTCGCCCTAGACCCCCGGGTCGGGCGTCGCCGTCAGAGGCGCCACTGCCGCATGCGCGACCGCGACCACGACTGCGACTGCGACCGCCACTGCCACTGCCGCATGCGCGACCACGACCGCCACTGCGACTGCGACCGCCACAGCTGCGGCCAGCGGCCAGCGGTCAGCGGTCAGCGGTCAGCGGTCAGCGGTCAGCGGTCAGCGGTCAGCGGTCAGCGGTCAGCGGAGGCTACAGCCGCAGCCGCGCCTGCACCATTCCGGTCTCCTCGACCGGCACGATGTCGAACCCGACCTTCCGTGCGGTCTGCTGCATGCCGACGTTTTCGGCCTGCATCTCGGCGCAGATCCAGTCGAGCCCCTCGTCGCGCGCGACCTGGACCAGGCGCTGAAGCAGCTCCGTGCCCAGGCCGAGCCGCTGGTACGCGTCGCCCACGAGGATCGCGAACTCGGCCTGACCCTCGGCGTGACGCTTGCTCAGCCGCCCCACGGCCACGACTTCCCGGTCGTCGCCGGGGCCGCGTTGCTCGGCGACCAGGGCGATCTCGCGGTCGTAGTCGTTGAAGCAGATGCGCATCAGCCGCTCATGGGCCGTCCGCTCGCTCAGGCGCAGGTGCTCGAAGTACCGCGCGTACACGGTCTGCTCCGAAAGCGTGCCATGGAACTGGGCCAGCAACGGCTCGTCCTCGGGGCGGATCGGGCGGATCAGGAGTTCCGTGCCGTCCGCAGCCTTCCAGGGTGAGACATAGTGCCGCGGATACGGCCGGATCGCCAGGCGCGGCAGCTCCTGCTCCGGTGTGCCGGCGTCGTGGAGCACCACCCGCGCATCGAGCGCGATCAGGCGCTCCGGCGACGCGAGGAGCGGGTTGATGTCGATCTCCTTGATCCAGCGCTGCTCGACCACCAGCTGGCTGAAGCGCACCAGCAGCTGCTCGAGCGCGGCCATGTCGATGGGCTGCCGCCCGCGGATCCCGCGGAACGCCTCGTGGATCCTGGTCCGCTCGATCATGCGCCGGGCGAGCGTCGTGTTGAGCGGCGGCAGGCCGAGCGCGCGATCGCGGAACACCTCGACGAGCTGGCCGCCCATGCCGAAGAGGAGCACCGGGCCGAACTGGGGATCGATGCTGCTCCCGACGATCAGCTGGTACCCGCTGTAGTTGATCATGGGCTGAACGGTGACGCCCTCGAAGTGCTCGGCGCCACGGCTTGCCGTGACGGCAGCCCGGATCGCCTCGTACGCACCACGGACTGCGTCCGCGTCCGCCAGGTTCAGCTGCACGCCGCCCACATCGGTCTTGTGCGTGATCGTGTGGGAGTAGAGCTTCACCACGACCGGGTAACCGATCGCCTCCGCCGCGGCCACGGCCTCCTCCACGGAGGTGGCGATGCGGGTCTCCGTGATCGGGATGCCGTAGGCCGAGAGGACCTGCTTCGACTCGAACTCGGTCAGCAGCGTGCGTCCCTCCGCCCGTGCGGCGTCGAGCACCTTGCTCGCCAGCGCCCGATCGAGATCGTGCTCCTCGTCACCCGGCAGGACCGGCGTCTGGTACAGCGCGCGCAGGTTGTCGCTGTAGCGCCACATGTAGTTGAACATCGCGACCGCGGTGTCCGGGTACGGGAAGGTCGGGATCCCGGCCTCGCCCAGGATGGAGGCCCCCGGCTCCACCACGCTTCCGCCCATCCAGCTCGCCAGCACGGGCTTGCCCTCGATGTGCGCGAAGGGTTGCAGCTGCTCCGCCGTGCGTGTCGGATCGGTCATCGCCTGCGGCGTGAGGATCACCAGCAGCCCGTCGCTCCCCGGGTCGCGCGCGGCGATCTCCAGCGCCTCGGCGTACCGCTCGGGCGGTGCGTCTCCGATGATGTCGACGGGGTTGTTGTGGCTCCACGGCCCGGGCAGGATCGCGTTGAACGCCTCCATCGACTCGGGCGTGATCTCCGCCAGCTCCCCGCCGCCGGTGATGAGCGCGTCGGTGGCCAGCACGCCCGGACCGCCGGCGTTGGTCAGCACCATCAGCCGTCGACCCCGGGGACGCGGCTGCTTGGCCAGTACCTCGGAGACGTAGAAGAGATCCTCGATGTTGTCGACGCGCAGGACCCCGACGCGGCGGAACGCCGCGGCCAGGACTTCGTCGCTGCCGGTGAGCGACCCCGTGTGCGAAGCCGCCGCCTTCGCGGCCTGGGCCGTCCGCCCGGGCTTGATCACGATGATCGGCTTGGTCAGCGCGACTTCCCGCGCGGCCGACAGGAAGGCGCGCGCATCGCCGATCGTTTCCATGTAGATGACGATGCTGCCCGTGTTGGGGTCGTCGCCCATGTGGTAGATGACGTCGCCCCACCCCACGTCGAGCATCGAGCCCAGCGAAACGACGCTGCTGAAGCCGACCTTCTGGCGCACGCTCCAGTCGAGGATGGCGGTGAGCAGCGCGCCGCTCTGGCTGATCAGCCCGACCGATCCCGGCAGCGCCTGGCCGACGGCGAATGTGGCGTTCATCCCGCCGATCGGGTTCATCACGCCCAGGCAGTTCGGGCCGACGACCCGGATCCCGCCACGCCGCGCCTCTTCCAGCACGCGGCGTTCGAGCTCGGCACCCTCGGGGCCGGTCTCCTTGAAGCCAGCCGAGATGACGATGGCGCCACGCACGCCAGCATCGACGCACTCGGCCATCACCCCGGGGACGGTCTGCGGCGGCGTCACGATGACGGCCAGATCGACGGCGTCGGGCACCGCCGCCAGGCTCGGGTACGCCTTCAGGCCCAGGATGTTGGGGCGCTTCGGGTTGACCGGGAACACGGTGCCGCCGAACGGGCTGCTGATCAGGTTCCACAGCACCGTTCGTCCGACACTGCCCTCCTTCTCGGTGGCGCCGATCACGGCGACCGAGCGAGGCGTGAAGATCGCGTCGAGGGGATGCCGGCCGTACCCGAGCACGTCGGTGGCTCGATCCGGGATGGCGGCCACCTGCTCCCTGCTGGTCATCGTTTCAACCATTCCGCGGCTCCTTGGGGCGCGCAGGGGTAGATCTGGGGACGCGCTGCGCACCCTTGAAGTCAAGTCGACGTGGGGGCGCGCCTCAAGGGCCAGAGGTCCGGGAAATCCCGACGGAACGGCCGCGCGGGGCCCGGCCCGCGCATGCCTGACGGCCCGAGCCGGTGCGCCCGGCCGTCACCCAGCGGCGGAACGCGCGTCACCCGCCCGCGTGTAGGGGACGTACTCGGGCCACCAGATCGCGCTCTCGATCAGCGACGCCACGTCGGCGTCAGCGGGGAGCGACGCGCAGCCGGCCGTGACCGCCTCACGCGCGACGGCCATCGCCACGGAGCGCGACACCGAGCGCAGCTCATCGACCGGCGGGTAGATTGCGCCCTCGTCGAAGCGTGCCCGGGTCACGTGGTCGGCGACCGCAGTGGCCGCCGCCAGAAACATGCCGTCCGTGATCGTGGTGACCTCGGCCGCAACCGCGGCGAGGCCGACGCCGGTGAAGACGAACACGTTGTTCGCCTGACCGATCACGTGCCGCCGCCCGTCGAGCTCGACCGGGTCGAACGGCGAACCCGTGGCCACGATCGCGCGCCCACCGGTCCAGCGCAGGACGTGCTCCGGGGTGGCCTCGCAGGCCGACGTCGGGTTCGACAGCGGCATGACAATGGGACGTTCGGTCGCCTCGACCAGGGCGCGGATCACCGGCTCGTCGAAGGTGCCCGCCACGCCCGTGAGCCCGATGAGGACGGTCGGGCGGAACGCGCGGACCGTCGTCAACAGGTCCCAGCCCGCAGGGCCCGGCTGTGGCAGCTCGGCCTGCGTCAGCGCGAACTCGCGCTTCGCGTCGTCCAGGTCGGTCCGGCCCGCGTGGACCAAGCCGTGCGAGTCGACCAGCGCGATCCGGGCGCGCCGAGCCCCGCCCGCTGACCGCTGCCCGTCCGCCCCGGACGGGGGCCCGGAGCGATCCGAACGGATCGCCAGATCGATGAGCCGGGCGGTCCCGATGCCCGCCGCACCCGCACCCACGATCAGGAAGCGCTGGTCTTCCAGCCGCATACCACCATGACGCATCGCGGCGAGCAGGCCGCCGAGGATCACGGCAGCGGTGCCCTGGATGTCGTCGTTGAAGCTCGGGACCCGGGCACGATAGCGGTCCAGGATGCGCAGCGCGTTCTGCTGCTTGAAGTCCTCCCACTGGATCACGCAGCCCGGGAGTTCCCGCTCCACGGCCGAGACGAAGGCCTCGACGAGCGCGTCGTACGCGGCGCCACGCAGGCGCGGAGCGCGGTAGCCGAGGTACAGCGGGTCGTCCAGCAGGCGCTGGTTGTCAGTGCCGACGTCGAGCGAGACCGGGAGCGTGAGCGACGGGTGGATCCCGCCGCCGCCCGTGTAGATCGCGAGCTTGCCGGTCGGGATGGCCATGCCGCCGGCGCCCTGATCGCCGAGTCCGAGGATCCGCTCGTTGTCGGTCACGACGATGAGCCGGACGTCCTCGTACGGGCTGTTCTGGAGCAACTCCTCGATGCTGCCGATGTCGTCGGGGGTGATCCAGATGCCGCGCGTGCGCCGCATGATGTGGCTGAACTCCTGACACGCACGTCCCACCGTGGGCGTGTAGACGATGGGCAGGAACTCCTCGAGGTGGCGGGCGAGCAGCCGGTAGAAGAGCGTCGCGTTGCGGTCCTGGAGGGCGGCCAGGCCGATGTACTGCTCGAGTGGGTCCTCCTTGCGTCGGATGTGCTCGAGCTCCAGCTCGACCTGCTCATCGATGGTCAGGACGCGCGCGGGGACCAGTCCACGCAGCCGGAACGCCGCCCGCTCCTCCGGCGGGAAGGCCAGGTCCTTGGTGAGCAGCCGCTGGTTCAGCAGACTGGCACCTGCAGCATCGATGGAGGCGGGTTGACCGGCAGCGATCCGGTCGAAAGGGGAAGGGAGGCGGCGCATACGGCCATCATACGGAGCGCAGGCGCGCCCCGAAGCCCGCGTCAAGACACGTCATCCGGCCTTCACCACGAACGTCCCGAACATGCCCTCCTGTGCATGCCCGGGAACGGTGCACAGGTAGGTGAAGCGACCCGCCTCGGCGGCGATGAAGCGCACCGTTTCGGAGGGCGACGAGGAGGACGTGGCCTCCCCCAGGATCGGCGCGAATGCCCCGGCAGTCGCGGGCCCGTACATCGCCGCCATGTACGGGAAAGGCGGCGACGCAGTGCTCAGCAGCCAATCGTGGGGCATACCCTGGTCTGCGTTGATGAAGTGGAGCGTGACCTGCGCGCCCTGCGGCACAACGATGGTCGGGTCCGTCATGCCCGCGACCTGGAACGTCTGGTCTGGCCCACCCGGCGGCGCCGCCAGCACTGTCAGCGCCACGCTCGCCGAGCGGAACGTCAGCGTGTTCGTCGCCGGGTCCACCGTGGCACCGGACGGCTCTGCCGCGCTGGAGGTCGGGGCGGGCGCGGCACTCGGAAGGGGCACGGCACTCGCAAAGGGCACGCCGCTCGGGATCGCCCCGGCATTCGGAACGGGCGCCGCACTCGGGGCAGCCTCACCCCACGCACCGCCCTGGTGACCCGCCCATGGCCCACCGCCCATCATCCACGGTCCCATGCCGGCAAAGCCCCACCCGGAACCGCCGGAGTCCGGCTGCGGCGTCGAGCCCGACTGCGGCGTCGAGCGGGACGCCGAACTGTTGGACGCGAACATCCAGCCGGCGCCGGGGCTCCCCAGGGCTGCGCTGCCAACCATGGCGATCGCCCCGGCGGCGACGAGGACTACTCCGGCCACACCGAGCGCCCGACGCGCGGACGCACGGCCGGCGGATGGTTGCCCGGCTGACCCGCGGCCGGCCGATGGTTGCCCGGCGGTTGGATACCCGGCTGACGCATGCCCCGCGGACGTACGCGCGGCGCCGGGCCAGACCCTGAGTCTCATAGTTGAAGACTGACCCTTCGCGCCTCCGGTGGGACCGTCCGGACGGCTCAGAACTGGAGGTCCCGGTGGCCTGAACGCCGGGATCCTGTGCGGCGGTCAGCCACGACGGATCGGCGCGGCCCAGGCCCTCCGAATGCGTGCCGACCACGCCGCCGAGGTGGAGGCCCCACACTTGGTGTAACAGCGCAGGTGGCCG
>JBJKRK010000152.1:0-14161 GCA_046704705.1 Candidatus Limnocylindrales bacterium
GGCGGAGCTGCAGCTCGGCCGCGTCCTCGATGGTGACGATGCGCTCGTCGTTGGGGATGAACGACGAGAGCACGTTCAACGTGGTGGTCTTGCCGGAGCCGGTGCCGCCCGAGACGAAGATGTTCAGGCGCGCCTCCACACAGGCCCGGAGGAAGTCGAACATCTCGGCTGTCGCCGTGCCGAAGCCGACGAGGTCGTCGACCGTGAACGGCCGCGCCGCGAACTTGCGGATCGTGATCGTCGGCCCGGTGAGCGACAGCGGCGGAATGATCGCGTTCACCCGCGAGCCATCCGGGAGCCGGGCGTCGACTCTCGGGCTGGACTGGTCGATGCGCCGGCCCAGCGGCGCGACGATCCGATCGATGATCCGAAGCACGTGGTCGTCGTTGAGGAACGCGCCCTGGATGCGCTGGATCTTCCCGCCCCGCTCGATGTAGATCTGGCTCGGGCCGTTCACCATCACCTCGGTGATCGTCTCGTCACGCAGCAGCGGGTCGAGCAGGCCCAGACCCGTGATCTCCGAGACGAGTTCCCCGATCAACCGGATGCGCTCGTCGCGTGTCACCGCGAACGCGTGGGCGACGATGATCCTGTCGACCACCGCCTCGACTCTCGCGTTGATGTCGGTCGTCGTGTCCGTGGCAAACAGCGAATCCGTCGCGCTCACGGCCTCGTCCCGAAGGCGGATCCTGATGTCCCGCAGGTACTCCTCCCGCGTGGCATCGCCCTGCGACCGCGCGGCCGGTTGTTGCGCCTGGGCAGGCGTCGGCGGCGGCGCCACCGGAACGACCGGCGCCTGATCCGGCCCCTGGTGCGCTCGTTCGATCCGCCGGAGCAAGGACATGGTCTGGTCCTCCCTCGGACGTGCGACTCCCTCCGGGCGGGCCGCGACGCCGGTCGACTCGACCGCGCCGTACCCTTCCGCCGAAGAGCATACCTCTGTGCAGGCACCGGGCGATGCACCCCGGACCGGGGAGGTTGCGGTGCCGGGTCGGCGCCCTGGCCTCGGTCGAACGATGCAGCTCGGAGGGGACCCTGTGCGGTACCGTTCGCCGTATGACGTCAGATCCTGATCGCGCTTCCCTGGAGACGGCGCTCGCCGGCCGTGGCCCGTATGAGCTGTTCGCCTGCGACCCCGCCCTGGCCGACACCGCGGCGTTCTGCGCCGCGTACGGCTTCGCGCCGGAGGACGCCGCCAACACGATCGTGGTGATCGGCAAGGCCGATCCGCCGCGCTACGCGGCCTGCGTCGTGCTGGCCACGCACCGGCTCGACGTGAACCACATGGTCCGCGACAGGCTGGGGACGCGCCGCGCGTCCTTCGCCTCGGCGGACCAGACGCGCGAGCTGACGGGCCAGCAGATCGGCGGCGTGACCGCCTTCGGCCTCCCCGACGGGCTGCCGATCCTGATCGACGCCGCGGTGATGCAGCGTGAGCGCGTCGTGCTGGGGGGCGGGAGCCGGAGCTGGAAGGTGATCGCGCCCCCGTCGATCCTCCTCACCCTGCCCGGGGCGCAGGTCGTGGAGGACCTGGCGCACCCCGCGGCGCCACGGGAGGACGCCGCTCCGTCGGCCTGACGGGCCGCTCCTGGCTGTCAGTGCCCGGGGGCCCTGTCCCCTGCCGCCTCTGGTGGCTCAGTGGGTGGCGCCGGCCGGGCACCTCAGCGTCCGGCGGCGTGCGTCGCCTCAGTGGGTGGCGGTCGCCGGGGCAGCGAGCGCCGTGGCGATGCCGTCCGCCCACGCGTCGATCGCGGGCCAGTCGCGGAAGTCGCCGGCGGGCAGCGCGTCTCGCGCCGAGGCCGGCATGTGCCGCATGAAGCGCTCGGCGAGCCCGACGGGCGGCGCGTCGGGGTCGAGCGCGCCGAAGAACACCCGCTCGTCCCTGGGCCGGAGCGGGACCCGGAACTCCTCGAATTCCTTCGGCTCGCTCGTGACGAGCATGTCCCGTCCCTTGGCGTCGACGAGATCGGTGCCCAGGGGCCCGCTGCTGAACAGCCAGACGGGCCGCGTCGCGAGTGCCTGCCGGTTGCGTCGGACGAAGCGCGTGGCCTCGTCGAGCCAGCGGAACATGTACGCCGCGCTCCCCACCACGAACGCGTCGTAAGCGCCGACGTCGCGCACCTGCTCCGCGCGCCGCACATCGACCTCCAACCCATCCTGCCGCAGCCGATCCGCAATGCGCTCGGCGATCCCCCTCGTGGCTCCATGACGGCTCGCGTATGCGACAAGAACGCGCATCTCGACAGTGCTCCCCTGTGGGCTCCGGGCACCACGAGCATCCGGCCCGCAGGGCAATCGCTCCAAGAGCCGAACGTCGCGTTCGCGTTCAGCGCCGCCCGCCCGGTCGCCCGCCGCGCACGACCATCGGGCGGAGCACGACTCCGGGCGCGGAACGCGACGCCCGCCGCGCACGATGTTCGGGGCGGAGCACCTTCCGCGTCGCGCATCCCACCGCCCGGGCGGGCTACGGACGAGGTGCCAGCTCCATCCCGGGGGCATCATCGGGGCGCGCGACGAACCCGAGGCGCTCATAGAAGGGCCGCTTGCCGCGGGCGCAGAAGAGCTGCGTGTCGAGCACGCGGCGACGCACTGCCTCCTCGGTGAGCCGCTCCACGATCGCGCTGCCGATCCCACGCCGCCGGTACGCCGGATCGACGATCACGTCGGCAAGCAACGCGTGCAGCACGCCATCCCCGACGATCCGGCCGGTGCCGACGAGCCGCTCTCCCTCGTACGCACACACTGCGTACCACGTGTGCGCCAGCGCCTCCCGGGCCGCTGCCTGCGTGAGCCGCCCGCCCGGATCCCACCCCGTCAGCCGAAAGAGACGCGCGAATGCGTCGGGGTCCGGGCGCTCCGCGCGATAGACGATCACCGGGCCGTCGCTATGCATGGGCTGCTCCCGATCCGGCGGGCATTCGCCCGCCCTGAGTGCTATTCGCCCGCCCTGGGTGCCACGAGTATCGCGGGCACGGCACCCGCTGGACCGACCTGGCGCGCGGCGTCATCGGGCCGGGGAGCTCGTCACGCAGGGGCCTCGACGCCGCCGGGCAGCGAGTTGCCGCTCGGGCTCTCGGGTACGGCGATCGCCTGGACGGCCGCCTCCACCTGGACGGTCGAGCCCTGCGAAACGGTCAGCGCCGAAAGCAGCGCCTCGATGCGGTCGAGCCGGGCGCGGAGATCGTCGTCCTTCCGATCCGCCTCCTCCGCCTCCAGTGCAGCATGCTCGAGCGTGGCGCGATCGCGGACGGCTGCCTGGTTGCTCGCGAGCAGGATGAGCGGCGCCGCGTACGCCGCCTGCGTGCTGAAGGCCAGGTTGAGGAAGATGAACGGATAGGGGTCGAAGTGGAAGACCAGGTACACGTTGCCGGCCACCCACGTGATGACCACCACGGTCTGCAGGATGATGAAGCGCCATGAGCCCATGAAGCCTGTCACCGCGTTGGCGATCCGCACGCCGAAAGGCGCGTTCTCGTGCAGGGCGACGTTCACGGGATGGCGCAGCCGCGCGACCGTCGTGCGGTAATGCTCCATGGATCAGCCTCCAGGACCGGACACATGCCGACTCTTCGATAGTAGGGCGGCGCCGGCCCGGCTGCGGCGACAGCCCGGCGGGTCGCGGAGCTCAGGCGCTGCGCTCGCCCATGTCGGCGCCCCGGTCCGCGTCCGCTCGCGGCGCGTCCGACCGCCCCCGCAATCCACTCGATCGTTCGGGGAACTCGCTCGATCGCTCGGGGAACAGAACCGCGCCCGAGCGAGCGTGGCCGTCGTTTCCTCCGAGGACGGGCACCGGCCGCCCGAACAGGTAGCCCTGGCCCGACTGGACCTCGAGCCCGACGAGGGTGGCCCGCTCCTCTTCGGTCTCGATCCCCTCCGCGATCAGGCTGCAGCCCTGCGTGTCGGCGAAGCGGCGCAGGCCGGTGAGCAGCGCCTGGCGCGCCGGGTCGGCATCGATGTCGGCCACGAGCGAGCGGTCGATCTTCACGATGTGCGGCCGCAGCTCGACGATGTGGCGCAAGCTGGCAAAGCCGGCACCGGCATCGTCCACCGCGATCCGCACGTCCCGGCCAAGCGCTGCAACCGCTGCGCGGAAGGCGTGGTAGTCGGTGATCGCATCGTGCTCCGTCACCTCGAGCACGACGTGACCCTCGTACGACGCGATGATCGAGCGGAGCGGCTCGCCGGCGAGGATCGCGGCCGGCGAGGCGTTCACGTTGAGCCAGGGGGTGGCGGAGAGCGAGCGCGCTTCGCGCAATGCCGCCTCGAGGGCGGCGCACTCGAGTTCCACGCCGAGCCCCACGGCAGCAGCCTCACGGAACTGCACGTCGGGTGGCGTCCCGTCCTCGAAGCGGGTGAGGGCCTCGTAACCCACGACGGCCAGGCTGGCGAGATCGACGATGGGCTGGAACACCGGGTGGAACGCCCGGCGTTCGATGATGGACCGGATGCGCTCGCGCGCCTGGACGAGCTGCGCCCGCGACGAGATCGCCGGGCCGAGCGCAGCGCTCGCGATCGAGGCGAACTCGAAGAGCGCGGGGAGTCGCTCGGTCAGAGTCTCCGCGGCCTGCGGGCTGGCCGACCCGACTTCCAGCAGACCCACGACGTCCCGGTCGATGCGCACGGGCGCGTACGCGAGCGCGCGCACGCCGAGCGCCTGCAGGGCCCGGCTGAAGGGACCGCTGTCGCCTCCGCGCACTATCTCGACCCAGGGACCCTCCAGCGCGCGGGTGCGCAGGTGTTGCGTGCGCCCCACGGGCACGCGATGCTGCTCGATCGGACGTCCATCTGCCGTCGCCGAGCCGAGTGGCGTCGCCTGTCCGTCCGGCTCGAAGGCGAGGAGCGACGCCACGGCCGCCTCGGGGAGCGCCACGATCTGTGCGCACATCGCGGCGGCGGTCTCCTCGGGCGTCGCGTGCGGGTGCAGCCCCGCCAGCGCCTGCGCCACGAGCGCGCGCTCGCGTGCTCGCGTCTGGTCCTCCGCCTGCGCGTTGCGCTCCCGCGTCACGTCTCGCTTCACCCCCACGTACCCGGTGAGTTGGCCGCTCCCGTCGCGCACGGGCGAGATCACCGCTTCCTCGACGATCAGTGAGCCATCCTTGCGTCGGTTGACGAAGTCGCCCGCCCAGGGCGTGCCGCCGGTGAGCGTCTGCCACATCGCCTCGTAGAAGGAGCGGCCCTGCTCTCCGCTCTGCAGGATGCGGGGGTTCCGCCCCAGCACCTCGTCGCGGCTGTACCCCGTCACCCGCTCGAACGCCGGGTTGACGTACTCGATCCTCCCCGCGACATCGGTGACGATCACCGACTCCGCGGACTGCTCGATCGCCGCGGCCAGGTGACGCCGCTCGGCGTCGGCGGCCGCGCCGCGGGCCTTCGTCCGGAGTGCCGCGATTCCATATGAGAGGTCGGCCGCGAGCTCCTCGAGGAGCGACATCTCCTCGTCTTCGAACGCATCCGGCTCGCCCGCGTAGATGGCGAGCACGCCGATGATCTCGCCGTCCTGCCGGAGCGGCAGCGCCGCCAGGGACGCGTACCCGCGCTCCAGGGCCGCCGTCGCCCAGGGCGCCATGTTGGGATCGGCCGCGATGTCGCGACTCACCGCGGGCTGTCCCTCCCGCACCGCGACGCCCGCCGGGCCGCGGCCCCGTTTCGTGTCATGCCAGCTCAGGTGGAGCGCATCGAGATAGCCTGCCTCGTGACCGGCGTGCGCGACCGGGCGGAGCGTCCCCGCTTCGTCATCCTCGCGGTAACCCACCCAGGCGAAGCGGAAGCCGCCGCCACCGATCGCGGCCGCGCAGATGGCCTCGAGAAGCGCCTGCTCGTCCTCGGCCCGCACGAGCGCCTGGTTGACCGCCCGGAGCATTCGTTCGACACGGTGCTGGCGCGCAAGGGCGAGGTCGGCGCGCCGTTGCTCGGTGACATCGCGCGCGACCCCTTCGACGGCCACGGGCGCACCGAGCGCGTCGACGACGACATGGCTGCGCTGTTCGAGCGACACCCAGTGACCCGCGGCGTGACGCACGCGGAGCAGCATCGGACGCGGGTCGCGCCAGGTGCCTCCGACGAGGTCGAGGCGCGATCGATCGTCCGGATGCACCAGGCTGTACAGCAGGTCCGGGTCGGCGTAGAAGTCCTCCGGTCCGCGACCCAGCACCCGCCCGACCGCCGGACTCACGTAGTCGAAGACCTGGCGATCGATCTGGAATCGGAAGATCACGTCCTGGGCGTGCTCGGCGAGCAGGCGGAAGCGACTCTCCCGCGCCGCGAGCTCGTCCGCCTGTCTGGCCCGCTGTGCGTCGTAGCGGCGGAGCAGGAGCAGCAGCAAGCTGCCCGTCACCGCCACGAACCCCCAGCCTTTCGCCGTCTCGACGAGCGTGCGGGCAGGCGCCGGGATGAGCGTCGCCACGGCGACGTCGCTCAGCGCGATCCAGGCCAGCGCGGCCACGACATACGCGCCCACGATCGCGCGCACCGACAGCGAGGGCAGATGGCGGGCAGCCGCTGCCACGCCAGGACCCCGGATGGATGCCACAGTGGCCCAACGGTCTCCCAGCCGGCGTCCGTGTGCCATGACCCGAACGTACCACGCCGCGCGGCGCCCCTTCGACGCGGGGGAGGCGGCACCGACCCGACGTGGGGAGCCGCCGCCGACCCGACGTGGGGAGCCGCCGCCGACCGACGCTACGCGGCCCGCTCCTCCCAGCCCACGCGGATCGGACCCAGGAGGCCCGGCAGCGGCAGGGACACCGCCTCCATCTCGACCGCCTCGCGCTCGGCACGCGACAGCCGCCGCCAGGGCTGGATCGCCACGTTCGTTTCGGCACGCCGCCACGTGCCCACGAGCTCACCGCCGACGAGCACACCGCCGGGCCAGACCCGCGATGTCCACAGCGCGCCGCGGTGATCGTCGTCCGGCACAAGGAGCTCGCGATCCGGTCCGCGGAGGAGGCAGTACGCGTCGCCGCTCGGGAGGAGCCGCGCCGTCGCCGGACGTTCGGCAGGCGCGCGGAACAGGGGTTCGTCGCCGCGCAGGATCCATGCGTCACCGACCGTCGTCCGCACCGGCATCACCGCGCCGGCCAGCGCATCGAACGCGGCTCGGGCCCGGGGCGGGCGGATCCCCGCCCACTCGGCGAATGCCGCGGACGTCGCGGGACCGAAGACGTGCAGGTACCGTCGCGCCAGTTCGAGGCGGGCCTCGCCGGCATCCATCTCCGGCGGCGGCACCATCCAGATCGTCGGCTGCCGGGCGCCGTCCCAGCGGATCAACACTCTGCCGGTCGGGGCGGCATACCGCAGCGCGTTGGGGTGCACGCCGAGCGCGCGCCCCGCCGCGCCGTAGGACATCGCGCGACCGTCGAGAAACGCCTCGAGACGGGCGGCCATGTCCTCGGCGAGCCGGCGGCGCTCTGTGCCAGGCTCGGCGAGCCTCCCCAGCGTAAACAATCCGCGGTCGCGAGCCGCAACGACGTACGCACTGAAGCGCGGACCCCAGAGCTGCACGAGCGCTGGGTCCTCCCAGCTGGACGGCGCCGTCCCCTCGACGCGCGCATGGATCGAGAGCAGCGCGGCGCGAGGCACGCTGTCCTGCAGCCCGACCCATGCCGCGCGACGGAGCGATTCCGCGCCAGGTGGGAGCCGCGCGGTGAGCGCCCCCACGGCCTGTCGGTACGCGAGGACCTGGGCTCTCGTGAGCTCGAGCGGGCGGCCAGTCACGCCGGCGATCATACGGTGCAGGTGAAGAACGCCCGCTGACGCCTCCGGGCGGGGCACGAGGGTCGGCCGTGAAGCCGGCGGCACGCAAGAGTGGCTCGAGGGCCGGCCGTCACGCCGGCACGCAGGCGGAGTACGAGGGCCGGCCGTGAAGCCGGCACGCACGCGGCGCACGAGCGACGCACGACGGCCTTCGCGCACAGCCGGCACGGCCGGGTCGCCTGCACGTGCTTACGGCTCGCCGCTCTCCCCACCGCCACCCACCGAGGACACGACCAGCCCGGCCGCATCCGGACGCTGGGTCCCCGCTGCGTTCGTCTCGTCTGCTCCGCCCGTCTCGTGCGTCGCATCCTCCGTCCGGCCGGCCACGTTGGACGACCGCCGAACGTTCATCTCGACGGTATCGCGCGGGAGCACGAGATCGGCGCTCCAGTCGAGTGCCACGCGCACGCGGCGATCGAGCGTGGGCATGCGGAGCAGGTAGTAGCTCCGCCAGGCGAACCAGGCCGGGAAGCCGGAGACCCGGACCCCCAGCAGCGTTCCGGCGCCGCTCCTCCCACCCAGCGAGACGAGCATGCCCAGCTGCCCGTAGTGGAAGGGCGCCGGGCGCCGGCCGTCGAGCGCGGCCAGGATGTTGCGTGCGGCGTGCGGCCCTTCGCGGACGGCGTGCTGCGCTGTAGCGGGCATCGGCTTCTGCGTCTCCGGGTCCGTGATCGTGGCGCAGTCCCCGAGCGCCCACACCCGCTCCAGCCCGGGAACGCCGAAGGTCGCGTCGGCGCGGATCCACCCGTGGTCGTCGTACTCCGCCGGCAGATCGCGCAGCAGCGGGTTCGGCGCATTGCCCACCGTGCTGACCACCGTGGCGGCTTTGAGACGCCCGCCGCCGTCCAGCGACACGCCGCGCGCGTCCACGGAGGCGGCATGCCGCCCGAGGACGAGCTCGACGCCGGTGCGGCGCAGCCGGTCCGTCGTGTACGCGCCGAGCCGCCTGCCGAACTCGTTCAGGACGATGTCACGGCCATGGACCACCGTCACGCGAGGCTCGAGCGCCGCGCCGCGAAACGTCGCTGCCGCGGCGCGCAGCAGGTGGTGGAGATGCGCGGCCACCTCCACGCCGGTCGAACCTCCGCCGATGATCACGAATGAGCTGAGCCGCCGCCGTCGCTCCGGGTCTCCCTCGACACGGGCGGCTTCGAGCATGTCCAGCGCCCGGTTCCGCAGGTAGAACGCG
The DNA here is from genome assembly GCA_046704705.1 of Candidatus Limnocylindrales bacterium. Classification (GTDB taxonomy): domain Bacteria; phylum Chloroflexota; class Limnocylindria; order Limnocylindrales; family CSP1-4; genus JBJKRK01. The sequence continues at coordinate 8,942 of JBJKRK010000152.1, forward strand.
TCGCCCAGACTGCGCAGTCCCACGGCCTGTTCGGCCATCCCGGGCACGACGTGGAAGTTCGTGACGCCGCCCACGGCCAGGACGAGCGCGTCATAGGCGAGCTGGAACGGGGCACCGTCCAGCGGCCGGCGCAGGTGCACTGTGCGCGCGGCGATGTCGATCCGTTCCGCGATGCCGACCTCGACCTCCGCGTGGGGCAGCAGGCGCCGCAGCGGGACGACCGCGTGCGTCGGCTCGATCGTGGCCGAGAGAAGCTCGGGCAGGAAAGGCTGGAAGACGGAGTAGTTGTTGCGGTCCACCAGCAGCACCTCGATCGCCTCGCCCGATGCGGCGCGACGGTCGTCGGATGCCGATCGGGCGCGGCGGGGTTCGAGCAGCCGTCCCTGGCGGCGGAGGAGCCTGGTCAGCTCCCCTGCGGCGCTGACGCCGGCGAACCCTCCGCCGAGCACGAGGATGCGTCGAGCCATCACACCGACTCAGCGCGCCGCGGCCGCGGCCATGCCGCCGGCCGCGTCCGTACGGCTGTGGTGGTCCGCATCGCGTTCGCGGGCCCGACGCTGCTCGACGGCGAGCGCCAGAACCTCGGCAAGGTGGCGCACGTCTCGCCCGGTCGTCTGGCGGATCTGCTCGCGGCAGCTGAACCCGTTCGCCACCATGAGCGTGTCGGTCGGGGCGCTCCGCACGGCCGGCAGGAGCACCCGCTCGCCGACCGCGATGCTCACGTCGTACTTGTCCGCTTCGAAACCAAACGCGCCGGCCATGCCGCAGCAGCCAGACTCCTCCAGGACCCGGTAGTCGAGCCCCGTGCGGTCGAGCACGCGCTTCTCCGCGTCGGTCCCCAGGAGCGACTTGTGGTGGCAGTGATCCTGGACGAGCGCCTGCATGTCCTCGAGCCGGCCCGGCGCGTAGTCGGGCGCGTACTTGGCGAGAAACTCGCTCAGCAGGTAGGTCTGGCGGCTGAGCCGGCGGGCGTCCTGTCGGTGCGGGAACAGGTTCGTGAGTTCGTCGCGGAACACGCTCACGCAGCTCGGCTCCAGCCCCACGACGGGCGTGCCGGCGGTGATCTCGGGCGCCAGCTCGCGGAGGAGCTGTCGCAGGAGCCGCTTCGCCAGATCGAGCATGCCCCAGTCGTACAGGGGGCGGCCGCAGCAGAGTGTGGCGCGAGGCACGATCACCTCGAACCCGGCGTCCTCCAGCACGGTCACCGCGGCGCGGGCGACCTGGGGATGGAAGTTGTTGTTGAACGTGTCCGGCCACAGGATCACGCGCCGGCCGCCTCCCTGTGGCCCGGGCCCCCCGGTCGGGGCCGAACCCGTCACCGCGCCCCCGCGCGTGGCCCACCAGGCGCGGAACGTCCGGGTCGCGAAGCGCGGCATCTCCCGCTGTGGCGCGATCCCGGCGAGCCGCTTGCCGATGTCGCCCAGCACCGGGAGATGCGTCAGGGCGTTGACGACGCGCGGCGCGCGCGAGGCGATTCCGGCCCACCAGTAGATCAGGCCCATGACGTACGCCGGCCGGGGGCGCAGCCGAGCCCCCGCGTAGTAGTGCGAAAGGAACTCGGCCTTGTACGTCGCCATGTCGACGTTCACGGGGCAGTCGCCCCGGCACCCCTTGCAGGCGAGGCACAGGTCGAGCGCCTCCCGCACCGGTTCGCTCCGCCAGCCGTCGCCGCGGAGCTCCCCGTTGAGCATCTCGAAGAGCAGACGGGCTCGTCCGCGGGTCGAGTGCCGCTCCTCGCGGGTGGCCATGTAGGACGGGCACATCGTCCCGCCCTCGTGGCGCCGACACTCCCCCACACCCACGCAGCGCAGCGCCGCGTTGGCGAAGCTGTGCTCGTCCTCGGGGAAGGCGAAGTGGGTCTGCACCGTGGGAGGCCTGTAGCCGGTGCCGAGACGCAGGTTCGCGTCGAGCCGGTTGGGCTTCACGATCTTCCCGGGATTCATCAAGCCAGCCGGATCCCAGGCACGCTTGAACTCCTCGAACGCCCCGACGAGTTCGTCACCGTACATGACCGGCAGCAGCTCGGCACGCTGCTGGCCGTCCCCGTGCTCGCCGGAGAGCGACCCGCCGTGGCGCACTACGAGTTCCGCGGCGTCCTGCATGTAGGCTCGCCAGCGCGCGATCCCCTCCGCACTCGTCAGGTCGAAGTCGATGCGACAGTGCAGGCAGCCCTGCCCGAAGTGGCCGTACATGTCGGCGCTGTAGCCGTACTGGTCCCACAGCCGGCGAAGCTCCCGCAGGTAGCCGCCCAGCCGCTCGGGGGCCACGGCGGAGTCCTCCCAGCCCGGCCAGGTGTTCGGCTTGCCCGGGATGTCGGCGGTCGCACCGAGCCCCGACTCACGAATCTCCCAGACCTTCGCCTCTTCGGCCCGGTCCGTGAAGATCTTCGAGGTGGGGGCGTCGGCACTCTTCCCCAACGCATCGACCAGCCGGCGCGCCTTCTCGTCGGCCTCCGCCTTGTCGCGACCCCCGAACTCGACCAGCAGCCACCCCGCACCGTCCGGGAGGAGGACGAGATCCTTCGGATGGAGGCCGGTCGCCTTCATGTCCTCGACGAGCGCGCTGTCGATCCCTTCCAGCCCGATCGGTTCGTGCTCCAGGACCTGCGGAACGTGGTCGGCCGCCGTGAAGACGTCGGGATAGCCCAGCACCACCAGCGTGCGGCCAGGTGGCGAATCCACGAGCTTCAGCTTTGCCTCCAGGATCGTCACGAGGGTCGACTCCGAACCCACGAGCGCGCGCGCCACGTTGAAGCCGCGCTCGGGCAGCAGCTCGTCCAGGTTGTAGCCGCTCACGCGTCGCGGGATCGTCGGGAAGCGCGTGCGGATCTGGTCCGCATAGCGGTCGCGCAACCGCCGCAGGTCCCGGTAGATCTCTCCGCGACGGCCACCTGCCGAGATGATCCGCTCGAGTTCCTCTTCGGATGTGGGACCGACGCGCATGCGCAGACCGTCGGAGGTGAGAATCTCCAGCTCCTCGACGTTGTCCACGGTCCGCCCGGCCATCAATGCGTGGATGCCGCAGCTGTTGTTCCCCAGCATCCCGCCGATGGTGCAGTGGTCGTGGGTGGCGGGATCGGGACCGAAGGTCAGCCCGTGCGCCTCCGCGGCGTCGCGCAGGGTGTCCAGGACGATGCCGGGGCGGACCCGGGCGAAGCGCCGTTCGGGGTCGAGCTCGACGATCCCGTTGAAGTACTTCGAGTGGTCCATGACCACCGCGACGTTGCAGCACTGGCCGGCCAGGCTCGTCCCGCCGCCACGGCTCAGCAGCGGCACGCCGAAGCGCCGGCAGGCGTCCACTGTGGCGACCACGTCGTCGGCGTCGCGCGGGAGGACCACGCCGACCGGCACCTGCCGGTAGTTGGACGAGTCGGTCGCGTAGAGCGCCCGGCTCCCTCGATCGAAGCGCACCTCCCCCTTGACGGAGTTGAACAGCTCGACGACGAGCGACCGGACCGCGTCGTCGTCGCCCGATGCCCCACCCTGCGGGAGCGGTCGGGCGGCAGGCGTGGGATGGATCGTCGTGGTCATCGCGGGTCTCCTGTGCGATACGGCTGCGCGGCTGCCTCGTCGAGGTCGAAACCGATGCCGGGGCGCTCGAGGTCGGGGGCAAGGCGGCCCTCACGCGGTTCCGGCGCCCGGTCGAGCAGCATCGACTCGATGCGGACGTGGTCATGGAAGTACTCCATGTGTCGGACGCTGTCGGCCGCGCAGCAGACGGCGAGATGGAGCGCGGGGGCGGTGTGCGACGACAGCGGGGTGCCGCGGGCCGCACACTCGTGCGCGACGGCGAGGAACCCGGTGATGCCGCCGCAGCGGGTGGCATCCGCCTGCAGCACGTCAACGGCACCCGCGTCGAGCATGCGCCGGAAATACCAGGCGTCGTACCCGTACTCGCCGGCGGTGACCTCCATCCCGAGCGGCGTCCGGTCCCGGATCAGCCGCAGGCCCGCCAGATCATCGGAGCTCACCGGCTCCTCGAACCAGACGACCCCGAGCTCGGCGAAGCACTGCGCCATTGCCAGGGCCTGCCGGCGGGCGTAGGCCCCGTTCGCGTCCACCATCAGCAGCCGGTCCGGACCGATCGCGGCACGGGCCGCGGCCACGCGGTGCGGGTCGTCCGCCGGGTTGCGTCCGACCTTCATCTTCACCGCACTGAGACCGGCTTCGGCCCACCCGCCGAGCTGCCCGCGCAGCCGCTCGTCGGAGTACGAGGTGAACCCGCCGCTGCCGTAGACGGGAACCGATTCGCGGGCCCGGCCGAGGAGCGAGGCGAGCGGGACGCCGAGGAGCTTGGCCTTGAGGTCCCAGAGGGCCACGTCCACCGCCGAGACCGCGGCCGATCCAAGCCCCGGTCGTCCGATGTTGCGAAGCGCCGACACCATGGCCCGCCAGGCGCCGGGAACGTCCATCGCGTCGCGGCCCTGCAGGAGGGGCGCGAGGACGTCGGCGACCAGTGCGGCGGCCGCGGCATGGCTGTACGTGTAGCCGAAGCCGCGCTCGCCGCCGGCGGACGCGTGCACGCACACCATCGTGGTCGTGTCCCACGCGAGCGTCCCGTCGGATTCGGGCTCGTCGGTGGGGATCGTGTAGGCAGCGACCTCCACGCGTTCGATCGTCGACGTCCTCATCGGCGGCCGATCGCCCCGGCCAGCATGTCCTTCACGCTGGCCCCGATGACCTCGTACGAGTCGGGATCGCCCTTCGCGATGGCGAACGCGAAGTGGCGCGCCTGCTCGACGGTGATGTGCGGCGGAAGGGGCGGGACATCAGGGTCGGTCAACGCGTCGACGACCACGGGGCGCTCCGCTGCGAACGCCCGGTCGAGCGCATCATCGACGTCTTCGCGCCGCTCAACCCGCACCCCCGCCAGCCCGAGCATCTCGGCGTACCGCGCGTACGGGAAGCCGGGCACGCGCTGCGAGCCGGGGAAGCGTGGGTCGCCCTCGAGGACGCGCTGCTCCCAGGTGACCTGGTTCAGGTCACGGTTCTGGAGCACGAGCACGACCAGCTGCGGGTTGGCCCACTCTCGCCAGTACTTCGAGATCGTGATCAGCCCATTGATGCCGACCATCTGCATCGCGCCGTCGCCGACCATCGCGACGGCCGGGCGGTCCGGATGCGTGAACTTCGCGGCGATCGCGTACGGGACGCCGGGACCCATGGTCGCCAGGTTCCCCGACAGGGACGCCAGCATCCCCTTGCGCACGCGGATGTCGCG
>JBJKRK010000153.1:0-3765 GCA_046704705.1 Candidatus Limnocylindrales bacterium
CCACCCGGACGATGCCCGGCTGGCGCTCGGCGGCGGCGCGAGCGAGCGCACCGATGGCGCGGCGGCGGATGGTCAGCTGCGACAACCCGCTGGCCCCGGGTCGGCCTGCCTGGGGCTCGATCCGCACATCCCGCTGCCTCACGACGCCGCCTCCTTCGCCGCGCGCACCTGGCGCCGATCGTGGCCCAGCGCCTCGTTGATGAGATCCGGGATGCGCGCCCGTGCGGCCGCGGCGCCCATCGCGACGGCGTACCCGATCATCCGCCGTCTCGCCCGGCCGTGCGTGATGATCACGGTCCCGCGCACGCCGAGCAGCAGCGCGCCACCGTGGCGCTCGTAGTCGAAGCGGGACCGGATGCGGCTCAGCCCGGGGCGCATGAAGAAGTAACCGACCGGTCCCCAGGGCGGCCGCCGGAACTCGGTCCGCAGCAGATCGAAGATGTAGCGCGAGAGGCCCTCGAAGAACTTCATGGTGACGTTGCCCACGCTCGCGTCGCAGACGACGACGTCGGCGAGGAAATCGACCAGGTCCTTGCCCTCGACGTTGCCGACGAAGCGCAGGCCGCTCGTGGCGAGCGCCTCGGTCGCTTCCTGCACGCGCCGCTCGCCCTTGCCGCTCTCCTCCCCGATCGAGAGGAGCGCCACCCGGGGACGTTCCACGCCCAGGACCTTCTCGGCGTAGATCGCGCCCATGTGCGCGTACTGCGTCAGGTTGAGGGAGCTGCAATCGGTGGTCGCGCCGATGTCCAGCAGCACGAACGGGCCCTTGTCTCCCGCCATCTGCACCGCGAGCGCCGGTCGGTCGACGCTGCGGAGGCGCCCGAGGGCGAGGATCGCGGCCGCGACCCCCGCGCCGGTGTGCCCGGCCGTCACGACGGCGTCCGCCCGTCCCTCCCGGACCAGGTGCATCGCCACATTGATGCTGGCGTCGCGCTTGCGGCGGATCGCCGCGGCGGCGTGCTCGTCCATCCCGATCAGCTCGGTCGCCGGGACGAGCGTCACGTGGGACGGGAGCGGCCCCACGATGTACGGCGCGATGCGCTCCTCGTCTCCCACCAGGAGCAGGTCCGTCTCGGGGTGCTCACGGGCCCAGTCCAGCGCGCCGGGCACGACTTCCGCCGGGCCATGGTCGCCCCCCAGCGCGTCGACGGCCACCCGCACGCGGACATCCGCGCTCGCGGCGGGGGCGAACCGCTGGTCGAACGCACCGTCCTCCACCGGTCGCGCCATCGTCTCTGCCGCTGACCGTCTCGTCAGGCGGTCGGCGTTTCCTTGGGCGCCTTTACCTTGATGTGCACGGCCTCACGACCGCCGTACCAGCCGCAGTTGGGGCAGGCATGGTGCACCTGCTTCAGCTCGTGGCAGTGCGGGCACTCCGCCAGGTCGGGCACGCCCAGCGCCTGGTGGGCACGGCGGTCGCCCTGGGCAGCGTGCGAGGTCTTGCGCTTGGGAAGACCCATCGGTCGTTCGTCTCCTTCGTGTCAGGTCAGTGCCCGGGTCGATCGAGCCAGGCCGAAAGTGGCGCCAGGCGAGGATCGCCCGGCGTGTCGTCGTGATTGTGCGCCGGATCCTCGTTGAGGTCTGCGCCGCACTCGGGGCAGAGCCCCCGGCAGTCCGGCCGGCAGAGCGGCGCGATCGGCTCGGCCATCGAGTTCGCATCACGCACGGGCCCCGCGAGGTCCAGCACGTGATGCTCGTCGATGCGGAGCGCGTCGGGCTCCTCGGTCGTGTCGAGCGGAGCCCCGGTGGCGAAGTCGATCGAGGGCAACGCCTCCTCCAGGAACTCGACGTGGACGGGTGAGATGAGCGGCCGGAGGCAGCGGCTGCACACCTCGTCGAGCGCGGTCGTCAGATCGGCGTTCGCCAGGATCGAACGATCGGTCCGCGCCAGGCGGACCGATCCCTCGATCGGCGCCGCGAGGTGCATCTCGGCGGGCATCTCGATCCAGGCGTCGCGCACGGCAAGCCGTCGATCGACGCCCGGGACCTCCGCCATCAGCCCGGCGACGTTAAAAGCGAGCGCGGGCACCGCTTTCGACTTCCTCATCGACCTCGTCATCGTCCGCACCGGCCTCGGGGACCTCGTCCTCGGCGCCGCGGCGCTCATCCAGCATGGCGATCCCGTTGCGGATCGCCTGGAGGGCTTTCACACATTCTCCCTCCAGCCGGACGAGCACACCTGCGGCGTACTCGTCGGCGCCGCGCCGGATCTCGTCCGCCTCCCGGTGCCCGGCCTCGACGATCTCCTGCGAGCGGATCTCCGCGGCACGGGTGAGCTCGCGCTCCTCGATGAGGAACGCGGCCTGCTCCTGCGCCCGGGCCACGATCCGGTCGGCCTCTTCCTGGGCCTTCTCCAGGATGCGGTCGGAATCCTGGTTGATCCGCTTCGCCTGGCGCACCTCTTCGGGTACCGCGACGCGAAGCTGATCGATGAGGTCGAGCGCAGCGGCCTGGTCGATCACCACGTTGTTGGTGAGGGGCAGCTTCTTGCCGCTCGCGATGAGCGACTCGAGGCGCTCGACGAGGAAGATGATGTCGATGGTCACGAACCTCCCCGGCCGCGCCGGCGTGGCGCCGACCTAGCGGGCCATTCTAGCCGACCGGAACCGCGCTGCCCAACCGTCTCGCCACGGCCGGCGGCACCATCTGGCCGACATCGCCCCCGAACCGTGCGATTTCCTTCACCAGGCTCGAGCTCAGGTAGGCATGCTCGAGTGCCGTCATCAGGAAGACGGTGTCGATGCCGGGCGCCAGCTTCCGGTTGAAGTGCGCGAGCTGCATCTCGGTCTCGAAGTCGCTGATCGCCCGCAACCCCCGCACGATGAAGCGGGCCCCATGGCGCTGGGCGAACTCCACCGTCAACCCGTCGAACTCGGCGACGCGCACCCGTGTGGCGGCGCCCGGGAGCTCCTCGTCGATCACCTGGCGGATGATCTCGACACGCTCGTGCTCGTCGAAGAGCGGCGACTTCCGCGGGTTCAGCAGGACCGCCACGATCAGCTCGTCGAAGAGCTCCGCGGCGCGCGACATGACGTCCAGGTGGCCGTAGGTCACGGGGTCGAAGGAGCCGGGGTAGACGGCCGTTCTCACGTTGCGAGCCTCCCTGTGTCCGTCCTGCCTCGCCGGGCGCGGGCGGAGGCGGGATCGGCGGCGGTCACGCCGTGTGCTGCCCGGCGGGACCGGGGCCCTCCAGCGACCCCGCCAGCCGGTAGATCGAGAGCACCGTCTCGCCGATGCGCCGCTCGTCGGTCAGGACGAGCCGTGCGGCCCGATCCGGCAGCGTCGCGCGCCAGAAGCGCTTCGCGACTACCGATACCGTCGCGCTGAGGAGATCTCCGGCCCCCAGCCGCTCCAGCGTGTCGAGCATAGCAGGGTCGCCATACGGCGGATCGAGCAGCACCAGGTCGTACGGACCGCTCGCCGCGGCCAGGAAGGCCGCGGCTTCGCGCTGGTGCACGCTGGCCGCCGCTCCCGCGAGCCCGGTCCGTTCGAGGTTCCCCCGGATGACCGCGGCCGCCCGCGGGTCGCGCTCGACGAAGTCACAGCTCGCCGCCCCGCGGCTGAGTGCCTCGATCCCGCCCGCGCCGCTCCCGGCGAAGAGGTCGAGCACCCGGGCGCCCGGGACCGCGGATCCCAGCACGGCGAACAGCGTCTGCTTCACCCGGTCGGTGAAGGGGCGCGTCCCGGCACCCGGCGCCGCGAGGCGACGTCCGCGTGCGCTGCCCGCGATCACCCGGCCGGCGTCAGGCATCGGCGGTGTCGCCC
>JBJKRK010000154.1:0-9999 GCA_046704705.1 Candidatus Limnocylindrales bacterium
CGGCGCCTGAGCTCGACCGGCGGGCCCCCGGTCGAGAGGGCGGTGCCGCAGTAGCCGCACGTGCGGAGACGCGCAGGGACTGCCCGGCCACAGGTCGGGCAGTCCCGCATCGCCTCGGAGACGGACGGCCCCGTCATCTCGCCAGGATCAACGGCAGCCTCGCTCGACTGCGCGAACGACGTCGCGGGTCACGCGCCGACCGACCGAGTCCGCGGGCGTTGGCTGCCGCCTGCTCGCTGCCGCCTAGAAGTACCCGCGCGGATCCCCGGCCGGGGCGAAGAACCGGATGTGGACATCGCCGTTGAACGAGTTGTACTCGGCCTGCACGCAGGGGTTGCCGGCCGGGGCAAACAGGCAGAACGGCAGGAGGCCGGTGTAGCCGCCGTTGGTGCTGTCCTGCGGCGCCGGCTTCCCCAGGAGCTGCGTGAACTCGGTCGGGGCGTTGAAGCACACGAAGTACTGGAACGCGAACGGCTTGCCGGCAGCGAGCGCGGCCGCCCTGGTCAGCGTCAGGTTGAAGATCTTGCTGGCGCCCGTGGTGAGGTTGACGTCGAAGGTTGCGGAGGTCGCGTCATAGGGCTTGTTGAAGTACGGGACCGTGCAATTCAGGTTGCCGCCGAACGAGATCGTCAAGGTGCCCGAGCTACCCGGGGCCCCCGTGACGCTGACGGTGGTGGTGCCGTCGCCGCTCGTGGCAGTGCCTGAGCAGGTCGAGCCTGCGGTGCAGGTCGTCAGATCTCCCGGAGCGACGTTGAGCGTCGTGCCGAACACGACGCCGGCCGGATTGCTCGAGTACAGCGTGGTGCCCACAGGCGGCGCGTTCGCGGCCTCGATCGTGATGGTGTTGCTGCCCGTCTGGAAATCAGCCGCGGGCACGGTGAACGACGAGAGCGTGTTGAACGAGGATGTGTTGCTCCCCGACGACGCGCTCCCCACCGCCACGGGATTCCCGTTGCTGTCCTGCACCGCCACACCGTTCACGAAGACCTGCGCGAAGTTGTCGGCGGCCAGGTAGAAGGTCGGGTCCGAGCTCACAAGGCCGTTGACCTGGACGGTCGTGCTGAAGTACACGGTCGAGTCCGTCGACGTGGGCGTGCTGCCGCTCACCCCTCCCGCCCAGATGAAGTACGCGCTGGGGATGGGGCTGAGATCGAGTGTCCACGCGGACCCGCTGAAGCCGAAGTCAGTTGCATTGATCGGCGCGGCGGTCGGACAGTGTCCGTCCGTGCCTGTCGTGGAATATGCGCCCGAGTTCGGATATGAGCCGTTCAGACACACGACCTCGGCGGAGCCTTGCGAGGCGCCACCCGGCGAGCTCGAGTACGTCCAGCTCGAGTCGGTGTTGACGGAAACAGTTGTCGTGCTGGCAGCTGCGACGGGCGCCGCCGGAGCGAGGGCCAGCGCCCCCGCGAGTGCGGTGCCGCTTGCAAGCGTCACGATCCGACGCAGTGCGGCGCGATGCCCTGTGAGCCCGAAGGTGAAAAGGACCCGCCTGGGGATGGACACGGGTATCTGCCTCCTGAGACTGGGCTGGGACGCCCGTCCGCCCTGGGGCCGCGGCGGGTCGTGCTGAGCGGTACTTTCGTACACGGGGGGCAGGACGTCAATCTCATGGATTCTGTCTGTGACCGCGCGTCAAGGGCCCAGTCGGCCCAAAAACGCACAAGTCGGGGGATCCAAATGGCACGGGACGCGGCTGTGGCACGGATTCCGGTGACCGCACGCACCGCGCTGGCCACTCGAGGCGGCTGACCTGGCGACTGTGCGCCGCGCGGCCGACCGGGCCGCCAGGCGCCTCCAGGGAGCGGACGGCCCCTCAGCGGCGGACGAGCAGCAGCGCCAGGAGCGCGGCGATGATGACGAGCACCACAGGGAGTCGGTACATCTCCGGCACGAGGTTCTGCAGGCTGGCCGCCAGGTCGTTGAACGCGCCCAGGACGAGCGAGATCGCGTTGCCGACGAGGTCGCCGATTGCCGACCCCAGCGTCCCGGCCAGGTCGCCCATGGACGGAGTCTACGGAGCGTGTCCATTGCCCGGCGCCTTGCGTGTCCGCCCCGGGCGCCTTGCGCGTCCGGCCCGGGCGCCTACTCGGCGAAGAGCTCGCGCAGGCCCGGCTCGTCCAGCCCCGCACCGACTCCCAGGGCGAGCGCGATCCGCGCCTTGGGCCCGCCCAGGTGCCCGGCGAAGATCGCGCCGGCGTGGGCCCAGTCCATTCCGCCCCCCGGGAAACCGTATGCGGGGCGCGCGCGACCGGACGGGCAGCGCGTGGTGATGACCACCGGCACGCCCTGCGCCATCGCGTCACGGCACGCCGCGAGCAGCTCGGGTGTGGTGTTGCCCGCACCTGTCGCCGCGACCACGATCCCGCGCACGTCGCGCTCCAGCGCGAGCCGGACGATGTCGCCGCGCTCCCCGATCACCGCCGTCACCAGCAGGACGGGCTCCGCGGCCGCGTCCGGGATCGCGCCGAGACTGCGGCGGCGCTCACGCCGGCGCAGCACGACGATCCCGCCGTCGTCGATGGTGGCAAGCGGGCCGAAGTTCAGGCTCTGGAACGTTGCGTACGCTTCGGTGTGCGTCTTCGTCACGTCGTCCGCGGCATGCACCGTGCCGCCCATGGCGACGACGACGCCCTGGCCCTGGAGGCGCGGATCCACGGCGCAGCGGATGGCATCGCGCAGGTTGGCAGGACCCTCGTAGCCGGGCTGGTCGGCGTTGCGCATCGCCCCCACGATCACAAGTGGTTTCGACGACCGGTGCAGCAGGTCGTACAGGAACGAGGTCTCCTCGATCGTGTCGGTCCCCTGCACGAGGACGGCTCCGTCGACGTCGGGGCGATCCAGCGCGGCGCGCACGAGCCCCGCCAGCTCGAGCAGCTGGTCGAACGCGAAGTGCGATGCCGACACTAGCCCCCAGTCGACGGGCTCCAGGTCGGCGATCTCGCCCAGCCCGGGAGCGCGCGCGAGCAGCTCCGCGCCACCGAGGGCCGGCACCGCGCCGCCACGTCGTTCGTCGACCCGCATCGAGATCGTGCCGCCGGTGAAGAACACAGCCAGCCGGGGTCGGCGGCCACCGGCACCGCGTGCGTCAGCCGCGTTCGAGACGCGCCCCGGTCCGGGTCGCCGGGAACGGGCGCCGCGCGCGGGGGTCGCCCCGGAGGCACTGCCCGGTTGAGGTCGGTCAGGACCGGCGCCGCGCATGTCTGCCGCGTCGGAAACGCTCATCGGAACTGCCCCGCGGTCATCGCCGCCACCTGGACTCGACGCTGCTCATTCCCTATCGCCTTTCTTGCGGGATCGAGGATGCGGCGGCTCGCCGCCGCTGCGTTCGGATGGCTGACTGCCGCTGGGTTCGGACGACTCACCGCCGTGGGGTTCGGACGGCTGACTGCCACGGGGCTGGGACGGCTGACCGCCACGGGGCTGGGACGGCTGACCGCCGCCGGCAGCGGGCTGCTCGACGTCACCGCTCGCCCCCTCCTCCGTGCCTGGAGGCGGCGATGCCGAACGGCTTCGCGACCGCCGTCTCATCTCCGCGCCCTGCAACAAGCTCCGGGCGGCGCTGCGAGCCCGCACGGCACGGCGCGGGCGCGGGCCATCCGACGGCGGCACCTCCAGCGCGGGCATCCCCTCGAGCGGTACTGCCGTGACCGCCACCGGGTCGACCGGCGCGATGTGGCCCGTGGGCGTCGCGGCGACCGACGCCACTGGATGCACCGCCAGGACGGATCCGACGCCGGCGACGCCGACGCCGACCGCACAGATGAGCAGCACGACCGGCGTTCCCACCAGGTCGGCCACCGGCCCGACGACGATGATTGGCAGGAAGCTGGCGACGCTCACCAGCATGTTCAGCACACCGAACACGCGCCCTCGCACGTCGGACGGCAGCTCCTCCTGCAGCTGCGTCTGCGCGGGGATCGCGACCGCGGCGTACGAGATGCCCGCCAGCAGCGCGAGCGCGACGACGATCGAGAGCAGCGAGACGACCGACTGTAGGTCGACCAGGCTGGTCTCGGCGGCATGCCGCTGCAGGAACCGTGAGAGCGGGCCCGCCACCGACAGGATGCCCAGCGTCACCGAGAGTCCGATCAGGCCGCCCTGGATCACGCGTTGCCGCGGCAGGTAGCGACCGTACACGTTCAGCAGCAGCACGCCGAGCACCAGCCCCACCGCAAGCGGGAGCACCACGACGACGAAGTCGGTCTCACGCAGCCCGAGAGCCTTCGTGGCGAAACCAGGGCCGAGCACGCCCACCACCCCGATCAGCGACGCGACGATCGCGAGGTAGCTGAGCGACCAGAAGATGCTCGGGTTCGCCCGGATGTACTCCAGGCCGTCGCGCAGCTGGCGGAACGTGCCGGCGACGGCCCGCTCCGCCTCGCCGAACGCGAGTGCCGACGCGCCGCCCGTGAGGGCCGTGGGCCGGGCGCTGGGGAGCGTCATGCACAGAGCCGCCGCCAGCAGGTAGCAGATCGCCACCAGGATCAGCAGCGCGTCCGTGCCTGCCAGGTTGACCACCAGCGGCCCGAAGAGCGCGAAGCCGACGGCGAAGGACGCGTTGAGCGTAAAGGTGAAGAGGCCGTTCGCCTGCATCAGCTGCTCGCGTTCGACGAGCATCGGGATCATCGACGCCTCGGTCGGAGCGAAGAGCGTCGTCAGGATCGAGACAAGGATGTTCAGCACGTAGATCGCCAGGAGGCCGTGGCCGGAGATGACCATCGCGACGAACCCCACGCCGCGCAGGACGTTCGTCGAGATCAGGATCAGCCGGCGGTCGAAGCGATCCACGAAGACGCCCGCCACGGCGCTCAGCACGACGGCCGGCACGAGGAAGGTGAGCAGCAGGGCGCTCACCGCCGAGTTCGAGTTCGTGGAGCCGTAGACCAGGATCGTCAGGCCGTACAGGACCATGTTCCCGCCGATCTGCGTCGACACCTGGGCGAGCCAGAGGGCCAGGAACCGGCGGTTGGCGAGGACCCCGAGCGCGGTCGGCGCCGGACCTGTGGGCGCCGGACCGGTGGCGGCCGGACCTGCGGAGGTCGCGGACGCGGTCACGCGGATGAAGGCCCGCGTTCCCGCGCGTCGGCGGGAACCGGCGTCGGATCCGCCACGTCACCGGGAACCCGCGTCGGACCTGCCACCTCGGCGGGGCCCCGCTCGAGGAACTCGACGAGCCGCTGCTCGACCCGCCGTCGCTCGAGGAGCACGCGCCTGCCGCAGCCATCGCACAGGAGGCCGATGTCCGCGCCGAGACGTACGACGCGCCAGGTGCGGCTGCCGCAGGGATGTGGCTTGCGCAGGCGCAGGTGGTCCCCCAGGCGGAACTCCAGGACTGCGCGCCCGGCCATCCCGATCGTCACCCCTCGTCCGCCTCTGGTCGTGCCCTGGAAGGTGCGAAGGCGCCGGAAGGGACCTGCGCGCCCGCCTCGTGGGCATGGATCCCAGCCGCCCCCTCGGCCGGTGCTGTCACGCCGGTGAACTCGAACGCCCGGAGCCGCAGCGCGGGGACGAGGGTGCTTCCCAGCATCCCCGTCACCAGCCGCCGCTCCCGCCCCACGGCCTCGACGCCGGCCAGCGCGTCCAGGTAGCCCTGCGTGAAACGCAGGTTCGCCACGGGACCCACGATCTCGCCGTTCCGCACGCGGAACGTGCCGTCGCGGGTCATGCCCGTCACCACGGCGAGCTTCGGGTGAACTGTGTTCGTGTAGTGGAACCGCGTGACGAGCAGCCCGTCCTCGAGCGCGCCGATCAGTTCCTCGCCCGTGGCGTCGCCGGCCGCCATGAAGCAGCTCTGCGGGTACGGACCCCAGGGATTCGGGGCGGGCAATCCATGGCCCGTGGAGCGACGCCCCGCCCGGCGCGCCGTCTGGTCGTCGTACACGAGACCGCCGCAGCGACCCCGGATGAGCATGTCGACGCGCTGCTTGCCGACACCCTCGTAGTCGAACGCGACAGGCGTGCCCGCGGGGTCGGTCGCGTCGTCCCAGATTGAGACGAGCTCGCTCGCGATCTGCTTGCCCGGCGCGTAGAAGGACCTGCCCTCCTCAACGGCGAGGGCCGAGAACCCAAGTGAGCCGATCGCGTCGACCAGGTCCACGACGGCGTACGGTTCGAGCACCACTGGATACGCCCCGGGCGTCAGTGCGACCGGGTGCGCCGAAACGCGGGCGCGCTCCGCCGCCTCCCTGCCCAGCGCATCGGCGTCGAGCGACGTCACATCGACGGCCACCGCCTGCGCGAAACCGGAACCCTCGTCCGCGCCGATGCACACCGTCGTCAGGTCGGCACGGGTCGTCGCCCCGGAGGCGCGAACCCCGAGGGAGTTCACCACCACGAGCTCCTCGACCGAGGTCGAGAGCGACCCGTAGGCAAGCCCGCGCACCGCGTCCGCCGCCCCGACGATGGCGCGCACCGTGCGGGCCCGAGAGGCGGGCGTCGCGCGCGCCGTGCGCTCGCTGTAGCCGCCTCGCACATCGGGAATCGGCCCGGGTTCGGGAAGCGAGACGAAGTCCGCGAGTTCTTCCTGCACCCGGGCGATCCGGCCGGCGCGCTCCGCGAGCGCGGACACGCCCGTCGCGTCCAGGCGATTGCTCGACGCGACGCCCACGCGCCGCCCGATGACGAAGCGCAGGTTCGCCTCGAGCGATGACTCGGCCACGTTCTGGTGGATGGTCGAGTTGGCGAACCGGGTGAGCGCCTCGTCCACCCCACGCAGCACCACCTCGGCCTGCGTCGCGCCCTCGGCCGCCGCGGCGGCCAGCAGCCGGTCGGCCAGGGCGAGCATCCGCGCCTCCCGGCCGCTCACGAGTTGCCCACCCCCACGCGGACATTGCGGAACCTCGCGCCGCTCGCCCCGTGCCCGACGTGGCCGTCCTGGACCGGCTCGCCCTTCCCACAGTTCGGCGTGCCGACCATGCGGTAGCTCCGCGCGTCCGCGACGGCATCGCAGGAGCGCCAGAACTCCGGGGTGATGCCGGTGTACGTCGCGTTCCGGTACAGGCGGCCGAGCCTGCCGCCCTTCACCTCGCGCGCGACCTCCGTGGCGAACTGGAAGTTCAGGCGCCGGTCGTCGATGCTCCAGCTCCGGTTCGTGATGAGGTACAGCCCATCGTCGGTGTCGGCGATGATCTCCTCCAGGCTCCGACCGGGGCGGGGCAGCAGGTTGATGTTCGTCATCCGGATCAGCGGGATGCGGCTCCAGCCGTCCGCCCGCATCGCGCCCCCGCTTCGCCGCCCGATCCGCGTCCCCGTCTCCCGGCTGGTGAGGAAGCCCGTCAGGATCCCGCCGCTGACGATCGGGACGGCCTGCGCCGCCACGCCCTCATCATCCCAGCCGAACGTGCCCAGGCCGCCGGGTGAGGTCGCGTCGGCGACGATGTCGATGAGCTCCGACCCGAAGCGGTACCCCTCGCGGAGGTGGCGCGGCGTGAGGAAGCTCGTGCCCGCATACGACGCCTCCGTCCCGAGCGCCCGGTCGAGCTCCACGGCGTGGCCGCAGCTCTCGTGGATCTGCAGGTACAGCTGTGACGGGTCGAGGATCACCGTCCGCCTGCCCGGCGGGAGCTGCGGCGCATGCAGCAGCGCCACCGCCTCCTCCGCGCACGCCGCAGCATGGCCGGCGAGATCCAGGGAGCGCACGTGTTCGTAGCCTGCCGCGCGGAAGCCGCCGTCCGCATCGGGGTACGAGCGGCGCTGGACCTCGTCGTCGGAGACCGCGTTCGCCTCGATCCCCGCGCCAACGTGGGTGATCGTCTGCTCGACGTCGCTGCCCTCCGAGTCGGCGTACGCGATCCACTCGCGGCGCGCCCGGTACGCCGTCTCGCAGACAGCCACGCCCCCGACCTTCCGCATCTCGGCGTCGGCTGCCAGCAGCTCGGCGAGCTTCACCTCGAGGGGAACGCCGAAGGGGTCCTCGCGCAGCGGCGTCGCATACGAGCCGCGCGCCGGCGGGCGGTCGTCGAGCACCACCCGCTCGCGCGCCACGAGCGCGCTCGCCCGAGCGATGCGGACCGCCTGCGCCGCAACGCGGTCGGCCTCCCGGCTCGTGCAACGGTCCGAGCTGCTGAAGCCCCACGCCCCGTCGACCAGCACGCGCACGCCGAAGCCTTCGTCTTCGTGCAGCGAGACGCCGGTCACGCGCCCGGACTTGACGTTGATCCGCTCGTGGAGCCGGCGAACGACCCGCACATCGGCATAGCCGGCGCCCCGCAGCGTCGCCGTCTGCAGCGCCCTCCCGGCCAGCTCCTTCATCGCGGACAGCGTAGCAGAGGCACCGGGCCCAACCGGGCTACGGCTGCGGCGTCGCGTTCGCCGGCACGAGGGTCCGCTGCGTGGCGGGCAACGTGAGGAGGTCGACGGGCGTCACCCCGATCTGCACGTCCGGGTTCGTCACCTCGATCTGGCTCACGGCGCCGCCCATCCGCGTGAGGGCCGCCGTGAGGTTCAGGGGATTCCCGATCGCGTCGATCGTGAAGGACGCCGGCAACGCCGTGTTCTCGATGGAGAGCTCGCCCGCAGGGCCGGCCACGACGCTGCCCGGGACGACGCGGACGCCCTGCACCGCGAGCGCCTCCGCGCCCGCGTTGCGCAGCTCGTCGAGCAGCTGATCGACCGAGGTTCCCGCGACGGGCCCGCTCACCTGGACCTGCACACCCCGCCCGCGGACAGGATCGAGCCCCGCCCACATGCGTGTCTCCTGCAGGTCGGTGCGCAGCGCGTCGAGCGCCGAGGCGCCCTGCGCCTGACCGGACTGCAGGTTCTGCAGCTGGAGCGAGAGCGAGCTGACCTGCGTTCGGAGCGCGTCGTTGCGCTGGTTCAGGTTCGCCACGAGCACGGTCAGGTCCTGCGTGCTGAGGTTGCCCAGGCCGCTTCCGCCGGCCGCGGCGCGCAGCTGGATCATGGCGAGGAACCCGAGCAACGCCATGACAGCGGCAACCACCCAGGGTCCGCGGCCGCTCCTCATGGGCCGGGGCTCCGGCCGCCCGGCGTCGGCGACGGCAGCGCCTGCGCGTAGTTGAGATTCACCACGCCCGCGTAGGCCGGGATCTGCACCTTGTCGAGGCGGGCCACCCCGAGGCCCAGGCTGAACTGCTGGATCCGATCGTGGACGAAGTTCGCGAAGCTGACGGAGCGCGTCAGGCGTTGGTACAGATCGGTCGGTCCGATCGCCGACACCTGGTACGGTGGCTGGAGGTACGCGCTGTTCAGGAGGATGGAGGGGCCCACGTCGGCGAACGCGCTCGCCACCGTGACCCGCTCGCCGTTCACCGCGACCGCCTCCGCGCCGTCGAGCCACAGCTCGTCGACCACGCTGCGCAGATCGCTCGCTGTCACCAGATAGTCGCTCGGTGCCGCACCCGGGGGTACAGGCTGCGTCGAGTCGGAGAGCTGGAGCACGACGCCCGGTCCCACCAGGCCCACCAGGCCGGCCGCGGTACGCGCCCGGTTGAGCTGCTCGTTCAGGGCCGCCACGAGCGCGCTGTTGCCGGCCGACGAGGTCTCGATCTGCTGGATCTGCGCGCGCAGCGAGAGGATCCGCGCCGCCAGGTTGTTCTGCGTCTGCTGCAGTTCACCGACTGTCTCGAGCAGCGGCGGCCGCTCCTGCGTCGTGTACTCGACGCGCACCGGTTCCGCCCGCAGCTGCGTCACGATCAGGAAGCCCAGCACGAGCAGGGCTCCCGCAAGCGTCGCCTGCCAGGTGGGCACGGAGCGCAACCGAGCGCCGAGCCCCGCCACCGACTCCCTCCTACCCTCCGAAGCCGCCCGGACCCTGCCGCGGTGTGTCGACCCCGTCCTCAGACAGATCGAGGCCGCGCAACCCGACGCGCAGCAGCACGCCCCCCGCGCCGAGCAGGATCAGCATGAGCGCGACGAGGACGAGGACGACGGGCGGAACCGACGTGCCGCCGCCCGAGGCGAGCGTGGCGCTCGCCGGTCCGGGGCTGCCTCCCGGCGGAAGCGCCGCCGCCTGGCCGGACGCCGCGGGGACCGGTGACG
>JBJKRK010000155.1:0-7742 GCA_046704705.1 Candidatus Limnocylindrales bacterium
ACTCGAACGACTCGATCGAGCAGCCGAACTGCCCCTGCCAGCTTTCCAGGTCCTCGTCGAACAGCCCGCCGACGTTGGCGAACGGGTGCATCATCAGCCGCTTGCCGACGAGCCCGGACGAGTTCGCCAGGCCGTCGGGATGGGCCGGAGCGGCCGACAGCAGCAGCAGCCGCGCGGTGCCGATCGCGTTCGCGGCGAGAACCACCACGCTGGCCGGCTCGAAATGCTCGCCGCCATCGCGGTCGAGCCACGTGGCGCCCGTCACGAGCCCCCGGTCATTTGTCTCGACGCGCCGGACCCGCGCACCCGTCACCAGCCTGGCCCCGAGGCCGATCGCCTTCGGCCAGTGCGTGAGGTCGGTCGACGCCTTGGCGCCCTCGCTGCACCCCTGCTGACAGGTTCCCCGCTGGACGCAGGGATGCCGCCCGTCATACGGAACCGACAGGATCGCGTTGGGTTCAGGCCACCAGTGCCAACCGAGCCGGGTGTGAGCCCGAGCCACCTTCATTCCGCCCGCGCCGAGCGGCAGCGGCGGCAGCGGCGGATCCTCGCCGCCGGGTGGATACGCCGGATCGCCCCCCATCCCCGAGACGCCGAACTGGCGGTCGCTGCGCTCGTAGTAGGGCAGCAGCTCGTCGTACGTCAGCGGCCAGTCGTCGGCGACGCCGTCGAGCGAGCGCACGCGGAAGTCGGAGGGCAGCATGCGGGGCCACGCTCCGGCGTAGATGAGCATCGAGCCGCCGACTCCGGAGAACATCAGGGGCGACACCTCTGCGTCGTCCTCGTCGAGCGGGTAGTCGTCGCGCAGGCCGCGCACGTTCGGGCTCGCCGACCACTGCTTGCGCATGGTGAGCTCCCAGTCGAGCTCGGTGCCGCGGTACTCGGACCTGTCATGCCAGTCGCCCTGCTCCAGGCACACGACACGAAACCCCGCCTCGGCGAGACGCAACGCCACGACGCCCCCGGAGGCGCCCGCGCCGATGATCAGGACGTCTGCAGGCTGGGTCACCAAGATCGCTTCCCTCCGAACGCAGTCATCAGGAGGAGATGAACCCCGGGCGGTCAGAAACCGTTCGGCCTCTTGATTTCGCGGTGCCGGGGCGCCATAGTAAACCTTCTCTGGACGATAGTAAACCTTCTCTGTCCCGGAAGGGACGGAGGTGGACTCTGCAATACGGACCGGATCCGGAGGTGCGGCAGGGCGTGGCGGATGGCATGACGGTCAACGCGTCGCGGGGCTCCATCGAGGAGCGCCTCGCCCGCGTCGGGCTGCCCTCATTGCCGCGGCTGGCCTGGCTCGAGGTGGACCTGGCCGTCCTTGCCGCGAACGCTCGGTGCCTGCGCAGTCTCCTCCCCGCGCACACCGCGCTGGGCGTAGTGGTGAAGGCGGACGGCTACGGACACGGGCTGGTGGCGGCCGCCCGGGCGGCACTGCAGGGTGGCGCCGATCTGCTGATCGTGGCCACCCTGGATGAGGCGATGGTGTTGCGGGGCGAAGGGATCGAGGGGCGGATTCTCGTCCTGTATCCGGTGCCGCCGGCCATGCTCGAGGCAGCGCTTGATGCCGATCTCGACCTCGTGGCGGCCGACGACGCGTCCATCTCCGCGCTGGCGGCCGTCCTGCAGCGTCGTTTCGCGCGGGCAACCACGCCGCCTGCCGCCGCCGCTCGCATCCACCTGGGGATCGACACGGGCATGGGTCGCGGCGGCGTTGCGCCCGAACGTTCCGGGGAGGCAGCCCGGCGGCTGCTGCGGGCCGGCCTGAACCGGATCGCAGGCACCTGGTCGCACCTCGCCACGCCCGAAGACGGAACGTCGGTGGCGACACAGGTAGCGAGCTTCGAACGGGCCCTTGCGGCCCTCCGGTCGGATGGCATCGACCCAGGGACGCGGCACCTCGACGCGAGCGGAGGGCTGCTTGGCGGTCTCGGCCCAACGTACGATCTCGTCCGCGTCGGGCTCGCGTTCTATGGTGTGCTGCCGGCAGATCTCCCCGTCGCGGCAGGGATGCAGCCGGCGGTCGATCGACTGCGGCCGGCCCTGTCGCTGCGCGCGCGAGCTGCCGCCGTCGCCGCCATCCCGGCGGGGAGCCAGGTGGGCTACGGCGGGACATGGACCGCGGCCCGGCCTTCGGTCGTTGCCACGGTCGCGCTTGGATACGCGGACGGATGGGCGCGCGCATACGGCCAAGGGTGCTGGGGCCTGGTCCGCGATCGACGGGTTCCGGTGATCGGGCGCGTGAGCAGCGACGCCCTGGCGCTCGACGTTACCGATGTCACGGGTTTCACAGGAGCGGACGAGATCGTCTTGCTCGGCGACAGCCCGGCGATGACCCTCCGCGACCTTGCCGCCGTGCGCGGGTCCATCGTGTGGGAAGTCCTGGACACTCTTGGCCCGCGTCTCGCTCGGGTATATGCGCGGGGCATGATCCCGATCGGCATCCGCTATCTCGACGGTCGGACCCACTACTCGCATCGCGCGGGTGTCGATGGCCCTGGCTCCCTGCTCTCGGCTGACGTGCCAGATGGCCCTGCCCGCGCTTGCCAGCAACCGTATAGTCGTCTAGACAGTTTGCGCCATGCCACGGGTCCGGCGTCCAGCCCGGGGCAGCGGATCGCGGGGAGAGCGACTGGTCGGTGAACAGAGGGGAGGAGGACGCGCCGCGGTGTCTCGGATGAGCGACATCGGAACGGCCGTTATCGGCAGCGGATTCATCGGGACGGTTCACATCGAGGCGCTGCGGCGAATCGGTGTCGGCGTCCGCGGCCTGCTCGAGGTGACTCCCGAGCACGGCGCCGCCCGCGCCGAGCAGCTCGGCTTGCCGCGCGCGTACACCTCCCTGGACGAGCTGTTGGCCGATGACGGCGTGCAGGTCGTGCACGTGACCTCTCCCAACGACCTCCATTTCCAGCACGTGCGGGCCATCCTGGCGGCCGGGCGTCACGTAGTGTGCGAGAAGCCGCTGGCGATGACGTCGGCCGAGTCGGTAGAGCTGGTCCGGGGGGCCCGAGAACGCGGGTTGGTCAACGCGGTCAACTTCAACATCCGCTTCTACCCGCTGAACCAGCACGTGTCCGAGCTCGTCGCCGCCGGAGGGATCGGTGACGTCCGGCTCATCACCGGCCGCTACTTCCAGGACTGGCTGCTCCACGAGACGGACTGGAACTGGCGGCTGGAGCCCGAGCACGGCGGCGCGCTGCGGGCCGTTGGCGATATCGGTTCTCACTGGCTCGACCTCGTGACGTTCCTGACCGGCCTGCGGGTCGAGGCGGTCCTGGCCGACCTCGTCACGTTCGTCCCCGTCCGCCGCCGCCCGACCGGGCCGATCGAGACGTTTGCCACGGAGCGGGCGGCAGAGGGCGTGCCGGTCGAGATCCGGACGGAGGACGTTGCCACGATCCTCCTGCGCTTCGCCGGTGGCGCGCGCGGGTCGGTGGCCATCTCGCAGGTGAGCCCTGGCCGCAAGAACAGCCTGCAATACGAGATCGACGGCGCCCAGGCAGCCGCTGCATGGGATTCGGAGCAACCCGATCAGGTCTGGATCGGACACCGCGACCGCCCGAACGAGCTGCTGCTCCGCAACCCCGCCCTGATGGAAGCACGCGGCCGCGCCGCCGCCCGCCTGCCGGCCGGTCACGTGGAAGGGTTCGCCGACACGTTCGGCGCCGCCTTCAGCGCGATCTACGCGGACGTGGCCGCCGGTCGGCCATCGACGGCTCCCGCCTACGCGACGTTCGCGGACGGCCACCACGAGATGCTCATTGGCGACGCCGTTGCGGAAAGCGCCCGGACCGGCCGCTGGGTCGAGGTCGCGGCTTCCCCATGAACGCCTTCCACGCCCAGGTCACCACCCACACGGAGGACCAGCTGCGATGAAGCTCGGCTTCCTGACTGCCCCGTTCCCCGAGACCCCGTTGCCGGAGGTGGCCGACTGGGCCGCCGGCGCCGGGTTCGAGACGCTCGAGATCGCCTGCTGGCCGCGGCAGGGCGGGGCGACCCGCCGGTACGCCGGCACCAGCCACATCGATGTGGGCAACCTGTCCGCCGGTCAGGCGACCGAGATCCTCGGCCAGCTGGACGCCAGGGGCCTGTCGATCTCGGGCCTGGGCTTCTATCCCAACCCGCTCCATCCCGACCCGGCCGTCCGAGGCCCGGCGATCGACCACTTGAAGCGCGTCATCGCCGCCGCCGAGAAGCTGGACGTCGAGCTCGTGAACACGTTCATGGGGGGCGACGCGGCGAAGAGCGTCGACGAGAACTGGGAGGAGGCGCTCCGCGTCTGGCCCGAGATCGTCGCCTTCGCCCGCGACCATGGCCGGAAGCTCACCATCGAGAACTGCCCGATGATCTTCAGCCGTGACGAGTGGCCGGGCGGCCACAACATCGCCTGGTCGCCCTACATCTGGCGCCGCATCCTCGAGCAGTGGGGCGACACGGTTGGCCTGAACTACGACCCGTCGCACCTGGTCTGGCTGATGATCGACCAGGAGCGCTTCATCCGCGAGTTCGGGCCGCACATCCTCCATTTCCAGGCCAAGGACGTGGAGATCGATCCGGACGGCCTGTACGAGCGCGGGTCGCTCTCCGGCGGGATCGGCTGGCAGATCCCGCGCCTGCCCGGCCTCGGTCAGGTCCCCTGGCCCCGCATCTTCGCCGCGTTGTATCGGGCGGGGTACGACGGCGCCTGCATCATCGAGCACGAGGACCGCCAGTTCGAGAAGACCGACGAGCTCGTGAAACGCGGGTTCCTCCTCGCCCGTGACGTGCTCCGCCCGTATGTGAAGTGAGCGACATGGGCCTGAGCATCGACTCGCTTACCGAGCGGGACATCGCCAAGACGATCGACCACTCGCTCCTCCGCCCGGAGCTCGACGACGTGTTCATCGAGGAGGGCTGCCGGCTCGCCGCCCAGTACGACGTCGCGTCGGTCTGCGTTCGCCCCGCAGACGTCCGCCGAGCGAAGGCGCTGCTCGAGGGCACCGACGTGGCGGTGGGCGCGACGATCGGGTTTCCTCACGGCAACCACCGGACCGAGACGAAGGTGTTCGAGGCGCGACAGGCGCTCGCCGACGGCGCCACGGAGCTCGATATGGTCTTGCAGATCGGAGCGCTCAAGTCGGGCCGCGACGCCGACGTGCAGGCCGACATCGCCGCCGTGGTCGAGGTGGGCCATGCCGCCGGCGCGATCGTCAAGGTCATCTTCGAGAACGCCTACCTGACCGACGACGAGAAGGTCCGCGCCTGCCGGCTCGCGGAGGCTGCGGGTGCGGACTTCGTGAAGACCAGCACCGGGTTCGCACCTTCGGGGGCGACCCACGACGACCTGCGCCTGATGCGCGCCAACACCTCACCGCACATCCAGATCAAGGCGGCCGGTGGGGTGCGCACGCTCGACGCGCTGCTGGCGGTGATGGAGCTCGGCGTGACCCGCATCGGGGCCACCCGCACCGAGTCGATCATCGAGGAATTCCGAGCACGGAAGGCCGGGCGCGGGGCTGCAGCCGTTTCCACGGCCTCCGAGGGTCCGGAGGAGTGAAGCGTGAACCGGTGCGCGAGGTCCGCGTCGGCATGCTCGGTTCCGGCTTCATCGGTGAGTTCCACACGCTCGGGCTCCGGTGCGTGTCGGGCGCCCGTGTGACGGTGAACTACGGAGCGAGCACCGAACGACGGGAGGCCTTCGCGCGCCGGTTCGGGAGCCGGCCGGTCGATTCGCCGGAGGCGCTGTGCGCCGATCCCGACGTGGACCTGGTCGTGGTTTCGCTGCCCAACCACCTGCACCTGGAGGCAGTGCGGGCCGCTGCCGCGCACGGCAAGGCCGTCGCGTGCACCAAGCCGCTGGGCCGATCGGTGGACGAGGCGGCCGAGATGCTCCGGCTGGTGCGCGGCGCAGGCGTCTTCCACGCCTACCTCGAGAACGTCGTGTTCAACGCCGAGATCATGCGGATGCGCGAGATGATCGATGCGGGCGGGATCGGTCGGCCGATCACCTTCCGGGCGCGCGAGGGCCACAGCGGCCCGCACGCGGCCCATTTCTGGGACGCGGAACTGGCCGGAGGGGGGGCCCTCCTCGACATGGCCTCGCACGGCA
Source organism: Candidatus Limnocylindrales bacterium (assembly GCA_046704705.1). Classification (GTDB taxonomy): domain Bacteria; phylum Chloroflexota; class Limnocylindria; order Limnocylindrales; family CSP1-4; genus JBJKRK01. Next base: position 6,089 of record JBJKRK010000155.1, read on the forward strand.
CCGAGGTCGCGCGCTACCTGTTCGGCAAGGAGACGCCGATCCGCGACGTCTTTGCGTGGGGTGACACGCTCGTGCACGGGGATCGCACCAGCCTCGAAGACAACGGGTTGATGCTCATCCGCTTCGAGGACGGGAGGGTCGCCACATGCGACGTCTCGTGGTCGTCGAAGGGCGGGCTGGAGGGTCGCTTCGAGGTCGTAGGCGAGGCCGGGCGGATGGTCGAGGACATCAGCGTCGGATCGCTGCGCGCGTTCATCGAGCGGCCTGCCGGTTACCTGGTCGAGAAAGCTGACGTTGAGACGGGCTGGGTGTACCCGGTCCCGAACGAGACGTACGTCCACGGCCACGACGCGATGATGCAGGACGTCACGAACGCGTTCCGGGGCGGCACGCTGCCGAGGGAGACGTTCGGCGACGGCTATGTGGTCAACGCGGTGCTCAGCGCTGCGTATTGCTCGATCGGGAGCGGCCGCTGGGAGTCGGTCGCCCTGGACGGCGCCCTCCTGGGAGCGGAAGCCTGATGTCCGACCAGCCCGCCGTCCCCTGGATTGCCGAGGCGATCGGCGTGCTCGAGCGCGTGGCCGAGACCCAGGGCGAGGCGATCGAGACCGCCAGCCGGTGGTGCGCCGACGCGATTGCCGCGGACGGTCTGGTGCACCTGTTCGGTACGGGACACTCACGCATCCCCGTTGAGGAGATGTTCCCTCGCTACGGCTCGTATCCCGGCTTCAATCCGATCGTCGAGCTGTCGATGACGTTCCACACCCAGGTGGTGGGCGCGAACGGACAACGCCAGGCGATGTTCATCGAGCGGACCCCGGGGCTGGCCGACGTCATCCTCTCGAACTTCGTCTTCGGTCCCCACGACGTGATGATCGTCTTCTCCGCCAGCGGTGCGCGGGCCGTCCCGGTGGAGATGGCACGGGGCGCTCGGGCGCGTGGCCTCCGGGTGATCGCCGTGACGTCCGTCGCGCAGTCGATGGCTGCCCCGCCCGACGACGCGGCCGGCGCGCGGCTGTTGGACGAGGCGGACCTGGTGATCGACGTGTGCACGCCACCTGCCGATGCCCTGGTGACCATCGGCGGCCTGGATACCCCCGTCGGGCCCGGGTCGACCGTGGGCGCCGTTGCCGTCGTCAACGCCATCAAGGTCCGGGCCGCCCAGCTCCTCGTGGAACGAGGAGCCATGCCACCCGTCCTCACCCGCGCGAGCGAGGTGGGAGCGGAGCGGTCGCGGGCCCTGTTCGATGCGGCATATCGAGAGCACGCGCGGCGGCTTGCCCGTGCGATCGACCAGCAAGGAGGTGTGTGAGAGACCGAGGACCGGAAGGTTAGTCAGGCACCACGGGCGGCGGCGCTCCAGGCCCGGAGCGGTCGACTGCCGAAGAGGAGGACAGAGGTTCATGAGGGAATTCAGATTGGCCCGCGGCATGGCCGTCGCCGCGGTAATCACGCTCCTGGTGGGTGCGTGCGGCGGCGCTGCGTCTCCGTCGCCGGCGAGCCAGGCCCCGGCGAGCCAGGCTCCGGCGAGCCAGGCCCCCGCGAGCCAGGCCCCGGCGAGCCAGGCGCCCGCCAGCCAGGCGCCCCCGGCCGTGACCCCCGGCTCCTACAATAATCCCTAGTCAAACGGAGCTGGCGTCGGCAACGCGTTCCG
>JBJKRK010000156.1:0-24004 GCA_046704705.1 Candidatus Limnocylindrales bacterium
GCCGCCGGACGCCGGCTGTGGCCGCGGCGGCTTCGGCGGCACGGTCAGGCTGGGCGGCGGCCGTGCCTGCGCGGCCCGACGGCACCGCCAGACGGCGCTCGCTCGGAGTCCGCGTCCCTCGCTGCCCACGCCCTACAATCGGGCCCCATGGAGGAGCCCCTGGTGGTCTACGGCGACCAGTCGCGCCGGTACGACTTCGGCCCCGCACATCCGCTCACCCCGCGCCGTTTCGGTCCCGGCATCGACCTGCTGCGCGAACTGGGAGCCGATCGGTTCGAGGAGCCGGAGCGCGCCGACGACGAGACACTCGCCCGGGTGCACCGGCGGGAGTACATCGAAGCCGTCCGCCGCTGCTCCGACTCCGCCGACGACGATCCGGGGGCCGGACTGGTGAGCTGGGGCGACAACCCCCCCTTCCTCGGGATGCACGCCGCGGCCGCCATCGTGGCCGGCGGCTCCCTGCTGGCCATGGAGCGCATCCTCGCGGGTTCCACGCTCCACGCGTTCCATCCCGGCGGGGGACTGCACCACGCGATGCCCGGGAACGCGAGCGGCTTCTGCGTGTACAACGATGTCGCGCTCGCCATCGCGCGGGCACGTGACGCCGGGCTCAGGGTTCTGTACGTCGACGTGGATGTTCACCATGGCGACGGCGTGCAGACGATCTTCTGGCGCGACCCTGGTGTCTTCACGATCTCGATTCATGAAACGGGGGCGGCGCTCTTCCCGGGCAGCGGGTTCCTCGACGAGACGGGTGGGGGTGCGGCGAGCGGCACGAAGGTGAACGTGCCGCTCGAGCCGGGCACCGGCGACGCGTCCTGGTTGAAGGCCCTCGAGACCGTGGTGCCGCCTCTCGCCGAGTCGTTCCAGCCTGACGTGCTGGTCTCGCAGCACGGCTGCGACACGCACGTCCTCGATCCCCTCGCGCACGTGCACCTGACGACCGCGGCCATGGCGCGCGCGGCGGCCCTCCTGCACGAGCTCGCTCACCGCCTGGCCGGCGGACGCTGGCTTGCCACGGGCGGCGGCGGCTATGACGCCTACCGGGTGGTCCCGCGCGCTTGGGCGCTGGTCTGGCTCGCACAGGCGCACCGCGATGTCCCCCCGGCGACACCTGCGCGCTGGCGAGCACGCTGGGCCGACGAGGCGGAGCGGTACGAGCAGGCTCCGCTGCCGGCAGCGTTCATCGATCCGCCGGCCTTCACGGCGCCCGAGCCCGACGTCGTCGTGGAGCGAAACTGGCGGACGACGCAGCGGGCGCTCGATCAGGCTCTCGCGCGGCTGGCGATGTGAATCCGTGCGCCGTCCGTCACCGGAGCGGCGCACGGCGTGCAACCGATCAGCTCCCCCGGCACGGCCGTGCGAGGCGCTGCCCCGCTCAGGAGGCCGGACTGGGGGTCGTCACGGGCGCGGCCGCAGTCCCGGGCGCCGGCCACGCGAGGACGATCCTTCCCGTGTACGCCCCGCCGCTCTCCTGTGCCAGCACGATGGCGTGCTGGCCCACCTGCAGGTCGGCGAACGCGAGCTTGCGGCGGAACGTCCGGATCCGCGTGGTGCTGGCCACGTCGATGGTGAACGCGGTGTGATCGAGTGCCGTGACGACAAGGGAGTCGCTTCCGAGCGAGGTGATGTCGCCGCGCACGTACTCCAGCGTCTGCGTGCCGTCCTTGGTCTTCACGGTGACGCTGGCGTACTCCGCCGCCCGGATCCAGCGCATCCGCGTCACGGCAAGCCGGCGCAGGATCGACGCCTGCGCGGCGCGCGGCGCCGACGTCGCGGCGGGCGCAGGGGTCGGACTCGCCGTCGGGTCCGCCGGTGACTGCGCCAGCACGGTGCCCGCACCGAGCACCCCGACGAGGGCGAACGCGCCGAGCAGCGCGGCGGGGCGCCGCCAGCCCCTGGTGTGGTGTCGTTGTCGCATGAGGATCTCCTTTCGTGTGCGACCCGGCGCGCCGTTCGTCGGCATTCGCCGGTGCCCGGGGGCCACCGTGGTCCATGGTTCTTGCCTGCCGACCGGGCGAGGGTGCACGGCCGCGACGAGTCGAAGATGCCGGCCGGCTGTGAAGATGGGGTGAAGCCGTGCGCGGGCGCTGCCCGCTGCCGCACCACGCACCCACCCTGCCGAATGGCCCTTGGCACCTCGCGCGGCAGGGCTAGATTCCGCCGAGGTTTATTTCTTTCGGATAGGAACGATGCCGCTACGCCACGCCGCGATGCTCGAGGTGAACGAGTTCCTGGTCCTCGACTTCGTGCGCGAGCGGCAGCAGGCGACCCGCCCCGAGATCGGGCGCGCGCTCGACCTTTCGGCCGCCTCCGTGAGCCGGATCGTGGGCCGGCTGCTGCACGCGGGCCTCGTCGTCGAGTCGGGCGGCTCGCCCGGAGGAAGCGGCCGTCCCGCCGCGGTCATCGCGTTCAACCGTCGCGCCGGCTCGGTCGTCGCCGTCGTGCTGGGGGCGTCGCACTGCACCGGGGCCCTCGCCGACCTCTCCGGCGAGCTGCTTTCCCAGGACATCCGGCTGACGGGCGGCGCGGGCAGCGCCTTCTCCACGCTCGTCGCGGCGATCGACGATCTGCGCGCCGAGGCGGATCGGCAGGGAATCCCTGTGGCCGCCGTCGCTGTCGGCGTCCCGGCGATCCTTGACCCCGACTCCGGGCTGGGGATCGGGGGTCCCAGGGTCGAATGGGAGGGGTTCGAGGTCGTCGGGCAGCTTGCCCGCCGGGTCGATGTCCCCTTCACGGTGGAGAACGACGTCAACCTCGCAGCGCTGGCGCACGCCTGGCGCGGGGAGGGTCGCCAGTGCGACGACTTCGCCACGATCTCGCTCGGCATCGGGGTCGGCGGCGCGATCGTGTCCAACGGCCGGCTGGTCAAAGGACGGCACAACGCCGCGGGGGAGGTCGGGTATCTCGTCGCGGATGCCGGACAGCTCGACCGCCCGCTCGATCACGGCCTGGGTGGCCTGGAAGAGGTCGCCTCGGAGGCCGCGATTGTGGAGCGCGCCCGCGCCCTGCTCGAACGCGACGGTGCGGGGTCTCGCCTGCATGCGCGGGACCTGACGCCCGAGGCCATCGTCGATGCCGCCGTTTCCGGCGACGCGATCGGCGGCCAGGTGGTCGCGCACCTGCTCGATCACGTGGCGCTGGCGCTCGTCGCGGTCACCTCGGTCGTGGATCCGGCGCTGATCATCCTGGATGGCTCGGTGGGCCGGCTCCTGCGGCCCTACCTTCCCGACCTCGCAACGCGCCTGGCGCGGCGCGTCCCGCTGCCGCCCCGCCTGGCGGTCTCGCCATTCGGCGCCAACGCCCCCGTGATCGGCGCGGTGGCCGCGGCGCTGCAACTCGCCCGACAGCGGACGGCCCCGTCCGCGCTCTTCGGGGCATTCGACGTCGGCAGGGGCATGCAGGGCACGACCTGAGACGTCACCAGCAAGACGCGCACCGGGAGGATGCGCACAAGGAACGGAGGAAGATGGGAATGGGAGGCACAGGGAGAGCAATGCGGGGCGGCGTCGTGCTCGTGCTCGCGCTGCTCGTGGGGAGCACGCTGCTCGCCGGCTGCGGCGGCTCCTCCACCTCGGGCTCGATCACGCTGCACGCGCTGTTCATGAGCCAGGCGGCATACAGCGAGGCGGACGTGAACGCCATGACGGACGCGTTCACCGCCGACAACCCGAACGTCAAGGTCGTGCCGGAGTTCGTGGGCTACGACGCGCTCCACGACAAGATCGTCACCGACCAGGTCGGCGGTTCCGGGCTGTATGACGTGGTGCTGATGGATACGCCCTGGCCCGCCGAGTTCGTCAAGGCGGGGATCGTGCGCGACATCACGGGCCAGATCCCCGCCGACTTCAAGAGCGGCGTCTTCGACTCCGCCTGGACGGCGGCGGCGTACGACGGCAAGTACTACGGCGTGCCGTGGATCAACGACACGAAGTTCTTCTTCTACAACTCGAAGATGCTCGCCGCGGCAGGCATCACCACGCCTCCCACGACGTGGGACGAGGTGGTCACGGACGCCAAGGCCATCAAGACCGCGGGCGTGGTGAAGTACCCGCTCGTGTGGGGTTGGGGACAGGCCGAACGGGTGGTCTGCGACTGGACACAGCTCGCGGCGGCGATGGGCGGTGCGGACTTCTTCGACGCGGCCGGAAACCCCACGTTCAACACGGGGGGCGGCCTCGCGGCGCTGAAGTGGATGAAGCAGACCCTCGACGACGGGATCAGCAATCCGGCCTCGCTCGGGTTCAGCGAGGACGATGTCAACAACGTCATGGGCGCCGGCCAGGCGGCCATGGCCGTCAACTGGACCTATGGCTACGCCGTGATGAACGACGCGTCGAAGTCGAAGGTCGCCGGACAGGTCGGCGTCTCCGCCAGCCCCGGCGAGGGCAGCGTCGCGACGAGCGGCGTGAACGGCGGGATGAGCCTGGCCGTCACGAAGAGCACCAAGCATCCCGACGAAGCGCTGAAGTACGCGTTCGCGCTGGCCAGCCAGAAGAGCCAGGAAATGGACACGTCACTGGCGTTCCCCATGTGGAAGGCCTCGTTCGACAACCCGGACGTCACGAAGGACAACCCCGACTACTGGGCCGCCGCAAAGGTGCAGTTCGCCGGGCTCGTGGCGCGGCCGGTTGTGCCGTACTACACGAAGCTCTCCAATGCGCTGCAGGTCGCGATCCTGAACGCGCTGCAGGGGAAGCAGACGCCCGAGCAGGCGCTCGACGACGTCGCGGCGAAGCTGCCGCAGCTGCAGAGCTAGCGCGCTGAGACGAGGGAGGACGGGCGATGGGCGGGGCCGTGTGGGCGCGTGTCGGACGCGTTCGGGCACGACCCTGGCCCGAGGCGTGGGTGGCGGCGGCGTTCATCGCCCCCGCCGCCCTCGTCGTCCTCCTGGTGGTGCTCGTTCCGCTCGCGCGTGCGGCCTGGATGAGCGTCTTCGACATCAGCCTGGTGCGACCGGGGGTGGAGCCCTTCGTGGGGCTCGGGAACTACCTCGAGCAGCTCGCCAGCAGCGACTTCTGGGGCGCCACCGGCCGAGCGCTCTTCTTCACGGTTGCGACGACCGCCCTCGAGCTCGGGCTGGGGCTCGGGCTGGCGCTCCTGATGGACCAGCCGCTCCATTTCCGCTGGGTCCTGCGCACGATCGTCATCCTGCCCTGGGCGCTCCCCACGATCGTGAACGCGCTGATGTGGCGCTGGATCGACAACGCGGAGTACGGCGCCCTGAACGCGCTCCTCACCCAGTCCGGCCTGCTGGGGAGCTACCAGCCCTGGCTGTCGAACGGCGACACCGTCATGTGGATGGTGATCGCGGCCGACGTGTGGAAGATGACGCCGTTCGTGGCCATCCTCCTGCTCGCCGGGCTGCAGTCGGTCTCGCCGGAGCTCATCGAGGCGGCCAAGGTCGACGGCGCGAGCGCGCTCCAGGCCTTCCGGCACGTCCTGCTGCCGCTCGTCGTGCCCGTCGTGCTCATCGTGCTGGTGCTCCGCACGATGGAGGCCTTCAAGGTCTTCGACCTGATCTGGATCATGACGGGCGGGGGACCCGCGAACGCCACCCAGACGATCGCGATCTACGCCTACCAGACCGCGTACCAGGGCTACGACTTCGGCCGCGGCGCCGCGCTCGGCTACCTGATCGCGCTGGTGATCATGGTGCTGGCGGCGGTCTACCTGCGGCTGCTCGGCCGCACCGGGAGGACGTGAGATGAACGCGGCCAGCGTGTCCGCTCGACGTCGACCCGGCCTGCGGGTCAGGCTGCGCCGGGCCGGACGGAGCGTGCTGCTCTACGGCCTGATGCTGCTGGCGCTCGCCCTGGTCCTGGCGCCCTTCGCCTGGCTGCTGATCTCCAGCGTTGCCGCGCCGGTCGACCTGCTCGAGCGCCCGCTCAGGTGGATCCCCGCCCACATCACCTTCCAACGCTTCGTCGACCTGACAGTGGGCAGCACCCCCGACGCAAGCGCGCAGGGGTTCCGGGCGGCGCTGCTCAACAGCTCGATCATCGCCTCGACCGTGACGGCACTCTCGATGGTGGTCGGGACCGTGGCGGCGTACGCCTTCGCGCGGCTGCGTTTCCCCGGCCGCGGCTGGCTGATCCTGGCCTTCATGGCGACGTACATGCTGCCGCCGATCGCCCTGATCCTGCCCCTGTACCAGATCATGAGCGCGCTCCACCTGCGCGACACGCCGCTCGCCCTGATCATCATCTACTCGTCGTTCGTGACGCCCTACGTGATCTGGATCATGCGGGGCTATCTCGAGACGATCTCCCCCGAGCTCGACGATGCGGCCCGGGTCGACGGCTGCTCACGATTGGGCGCACTCGTGCGCGTCATCGTGCCCGTCGCGGCGCCGGGCCTGGTCTCGACGGCGCTGCTCGCGTTCCTGACGGCCTGGGACGAGTTCCTGTACGCGCTGATCATCACCCAGACGAACGCGTCGAAGACGCTCCCAGTGGCGCTCAACGACTTCATCGGCCGTCACGGCATCGACTTCGGCCTGCTGGCGACCGGTGGCGTCATCGCGGCGCTTCCGCCCGTGCTGATCGCATTCGTGTTCCAGCGCTACATCGTCGCCGGACTGACCGCGGGCAGCGTGAAGGGCTGACCGCACCTGTGCGGCAGGAGGTGTCGTTTCGACTGGCTTCCGGGCACGGTCGGCGGAAGAACCAGAGGCGAGGCATCGGTCTCGTCACTCGCCTTGACGGGATCTGCTGCGGACCGTCGGTGCAGGGACCGCTCCGGCAGCGTCGCGCTGGCGACGATGCCGACATCGTGCTCGGTGGCTTGCACGTCACGCCCGCATTGCCAACCGCCGCTCGATCCCCTCCAGCAGAAGGTCGATAGCGATGTTCCCTTCCTGGGGAGTGCGTCGCAGCGGGGCCATGGCAGGCCGTGCGCCCGCTGGTGCCTCCGCATCGAGCGTCACCTGGATGGCTCCCGCGCTGACGTCGAGTTCGTACCGATCCGTGCCCCCCTGAACCACGCTCTCCCAGCGCGAGTCGATGAGCGCTATACGTGTCGCTGCGCCATCGAGCCGGACCTGCAGCGCACCGGCGCTGAGATGTGCGCTCGCGCTTGCGCCGGGGGGTCGATGCAGCACGATGGCCACCGCGCCGCCGCTCACATCGATCGGCACGACACCGCGTGGAGCCGGGAGGATGCAGTCGACTCGAGTCGCCCCGCCGTCGAGCTTCAGCCCGACCAGGTCGAGGTCAGACAGCCGCAGCCGGATGCTCCAGGCGCCGCCACCCACACGGATCGACCAGCTGCGTGCGGGATCTAGCTCGACCACGGCCTGCCTGGCTCCGGTCATCCGTCGCACGGCGACCTCATCGCCGTGGATGCGGACTTGTGGCGCCCCAGCGCCTGAGCGTACCGCCCGCGCCAGCACGTCCATCTGCGTGCCGGCGCGCAGCGTCACCCCCCGCGACGGACTCTCGATCGTGCACCGGGCCGGTGCGCCGAACGGGGTGTGTTTGGAAGCCGGTGCCCCGCGCCGCCGCTCATGAAGCAGCACGCCAAATAGCAGGGCCGCAGCGGCATCAGACGCATCGTCTTCCGTGAGCCCTGACGCCGCGAGGACCCTGCGCAGGTCTTCGGCGAGCCTGCTCCGCTCGAGCGTGCCCGGCACGTCGAGCAGCAGCCTGGCACTGTCACGATGCGCCACCACGGTCCCCTGGAGCGCGACGCAGGCGTCGCGGGCTGCGGCGCGCCACGATGCTCCCGGCTCGAGCGCCGGCACATCGGAGAGAAGAGCTTCCGCAACGAGATCGAGCAGCTCATCTCGATCGCGAACGTGCCAGTAGAGCGATGCCGCTTTCACCCCCAGACGATCTCCGAGGGCGCGCATCGTCAGCGCGTCCAGCCCCGCCTCCTGGACGAGCGCCAGGCCTGCTTGCACGATGGCCGCCCGATCCAGGGGCCTCTGCTGGTTGTTCGTCATCGCGCTTCCCACCACTCGTGTCTTCGAGGCCGTCTTCCCCTTGACAGTCTAACACCGGTCGCGTAGCCTGCCGCCCATCGATCTAACGACGTTAGAGGAACGCGGGAATGAACGAAGTCAGGGCTCTGGAGGCGGCCGTGCGGACACGCGGGCTGCGAAAGTCGTTCGGGCGTGGCGCGGGGCGAGTGGAGGCCGTGCGTGGGGTCAACCTCGACGTGGCGCGGGGCGCGATCTACGCGCTCCTCGGCCCGAACGGGGCGGGCAAGACGACCACGTTGCGCATGCTGACCACGCTGCTCCCGATCGAGGCAGGCGAGGCGCTTGTGGCAGGCGTAGACGTCGCGCGCCGGCCGCGTGAGGCCCGGCGCCGCATCGGGTACGTCGGGCAGCTGGGTGGGGCGGACCAGCCAGCCACGGGTCGCGAGAACCTCGTGCTCGAAGGCCAGCTGTACGGAATGAGCACGGCCCAGGCGCGTCGTCGTGCGGGCGAGCTGATCGAGCGACTCGAGCTGACAGAGTTCGCCGACCGGTTCGCGCGCACCTATTCGGGCGGCCAGCGCCGACGCTTGGAAGTCGCGCTCGGCATCGTGCACCGGCCCGAGGTGCTCTTCCTGGACGAGCCGTCGACTGGGCTCGACCCGCAGAACCGGGCCAACCTCTGGGAGCAGGTGCGCGCATTGCGCACCGACGGGACCACGGTGTTCCTCACCACACACTACCTCGAGGAGGCCGACGCACTCGCCGATCGCCTGGCGATCGTCGACCACGGCCGGGTCGTCGCGGAAGGAACCCCCGCCGAGCTCAAGGGCAGGCTCGCCGCGGCCACGGTCGTCATCGAGGCGGATCTCGCGCCGGAGGCTCTGGATGCGCTGCGGATGGCCTTCAGCAGCGAGCCCTCGGTCACCCGAACACGCGTCGACGGTCGCACGCTGCGTGTCGAAGTCACCGACAGCACCGCGGCGCTTCCGCCGATCGCAAACCTGATCACAAGTCGCGGCGTGCCGCTGCGCTCGATCGCGCTCGCGCAGCCGTCGCTCGACGATGTGTTCCTGCAGCTGACCGGCCGCTCCCTGCGCGACACCGGGACGGCGTCAGAGGAGGTAGCACGATGAGCTTCGCCAGGGAAACGTGGGTGCTCTTCGGGCGCAAGCTACGCGAGTTCCTGCGCCAGCCAACATGGGTGTTCGTGGGCCTTTCCACGCCCCTCCTCTACCTTGTCTTCTTCACCCCGCTCCTCAAGCCCCTTGCCGGAGGGCCGGGGTTCCCCACCGGCAGCGTGCTCGATGTATTCGTGCCGGGGATTCTTGTGCTGATGGCCTTCGGTGCCGGTATGGGCGCCGGGTGGATCGTCATCTGGGAGGTCGACTCAGGGGTCGTGGAGCGCCTCAGCGTGACCCCCGTAAGCCGGTTCGCGCTCCTTCTCGGCACCGTGCTGCGCGACGTGGTCACCTTCGTCGTGCCCGCCCTCCTCGTCGTCGCGGTGTCGGTGCCCTTCGGCTTCCATCCGCACTGGGCGGGGATCGCAGTCCTCCTCATACTCCTCTCGCTCGTGACCGCGATGGTGTCCGCGTGGTCCAGCGCCATGGGCATCCTGCTGCGCCAGATCGGCAGCCTGGCGTCGTTCGTCACCGGGCTGCAGCTCCCTCTCATGCTGCTCTCGGGCATCCTGTTGCCGCTCTCGCTCGCCCCGGCGTGGATGGTGGTCGTCGCCCATGCCGACCCGCTCTACTACGCTGTCGAGGCGTCGCGGGACCTCGCGGCGGGCTCGCTGGCGACGTCCGCCGTCGTGCAGGGCTTCGTCGTCCTCGGCGCCCTCACACTGCTGACGCTGTGGTGGGCCACACGTGTCTACCGGCGGGCGCTCGGGTGACGTGACTGAACTCATCGCCCGTTACGGCTCAGCGATCCGTTTCAGGCGACGGCGCGGCCCACGTCCTGAGGAGGATCGTCAGCCTCACCGGTAACCGCTCCCCTTCCGCCGATACCGCGCCGACCGCCCCGGCTACAGGTCGCGCCGCCGGAAGAGGTACACCGCGCCGGACAGAAGGAGCGCGACCCAGATCACCACCCAGGCCAGCTCGGCGCCTGTCGGTGCGCTCCCCACGAAGACCGCGTCGAAGCCGTCGCCGCCGCCGCCTGAAGCGCCGGCGGCGAGGAGCAGGGAGGCGGGAGGCTGCAGGCTGGCGGCCGCACCCCGCCACAGCGCATCGCTGGGCAGCACGAGCTGGCTGATCGTGCCCGCCTGGACCAGCGCGTCGATATGCAGCGCGGCGCCAAAGCGGGCCAGGATGCCCACGAGCCAGACCAGCCCGAACAGGATCACCGCGACGGCGCCGCCGGTGACCACCGAGAGGCGGGTGCTGAGCAACAGGGCCAGGGTCATCAGCACGATCCCCTCCCCCGCCAGGTACAGCACCGCGCCGGGCGGATCGGGCGGCACCCAGCCCGTGAGCACGGCCGCGACGGCCATCTCGAGGGTGCCAGAGAAGACCGCGTAACAGACGACGAGCACCGCCAGGCCGAGCCATTTCCCCAGCACCAGGTCGGCGCGGCGGATCGGCCGGGACAGCAGGCCGAGCGCAAGGCCGGATTCGACGTCCGCGGCCACTGACGGCGCCCCGAAGAACACCGCGGTCATCGCCAGCACGAAGCTGAACATGAACGCGACGAGCAGCAGGAGCTGCGACACCGCCAGACGGATCTCGCCCTCGATCAACCCACGTTGGTGCGCGAGCGTCATGAAGCGCTCGAAGCCCCACCCCGTCACAGCAACCACGAGCAGCGTCATGAGGAAGAGCGCCCACACCAGGCGGCGACGCACGGCTTCGCGGAGCGTGAGGCGGAGGATCGTCGTCATGCGGGGGGCTCGGCGCGGTCGACGAGCTGGAGGAAGCGATCCTCGAGCGTCAGCTGCCGGGGCTCCACCGCGTACACGCGCCCGCCGAGCCGGACGATCTCCGCCACCACATCCGGCACATCGTCCGAGCCGATCCCCGTGATGCCGAGCCATCCGTCTTCGATCTCGAGCGCGCCGAAACGGGCCAGGCCTGACAGGGCGGACTCGTCCAGGCCACTGACGCGCAGGCGCACGCCCCCGCCGTCGAGCATCTCCTCGAGCCTGCCGCTCGCGATGATCCGGCCGCGGTCCACGATGGCCACCCGGTCGCAGACGCGCTCGACCTCCGTGAGCAGGTGGGAGTTCAGGAACGCCGCCACGCCGCGCTCGCGCAGCCCGTGCATGATCACCCGCACATCGTGCCGGCCAACCGGGTCGAGCGCCGACGTCGGCTCGTCCAGCACCACGAGGTCGGGTTGTCCCAGCAGCGCGACGCCGAGCCCGAGGCGCTGCTGCATCCCCTTCGAGAAGCCCTCCACCCGGTCATCGGCGCGCTTCTCGAGCCCGACCGTCCGCAGTGCCCCGGTGATCTCGTCCGCCCAGGTCGGCCTCGGCAGGCGGGCGAGCTCGCAGTGGAGCGCCAGCACCTCGCGGGCCGTGAGCCAGCCCTGGTAGCGGAACAGTTCGGGCAGGTACCCGACCCGGCGGCGCGCGACCGCGTCGCCGAGCGGCGCGCCGAGGAGCCACCCTTCTCCCGCCGAGGGCGTCGCGAGCCCGAGCAACAGCTTCACCGCGGTCGTCTTGCCGGCGCCGTTCGGGCCCAGAAAGCCGAAGGCCTCGCCGCGTGGAACGGTGAGCGACAGGCCGGCCAGCGCCACGGTCGAACCGTAGCGCTTGGCCAGCTCGGTGGTATGGATCGCCGGCGTCTCGAAGGCCGGCCCCGGCGCGCCTGTCAATGCAGCGCGTCGGCGATCTTCAAGATCTGCTGCTCGCTGAACATGCCGCCCACGCCGTAGATGATGCCGCCCTGCTGCCAGATGACGCCACCACCGAGCCCGCTGCTGTCGCCGATCCATACGCCCTGGACGCCGCGTACGGTCACATTGCGCGTCACTGTGCCGGAGGCCGGCACCGGGATCGGGAGCGTCTGCGCCGGATCACCGAGGGCGCGCAGCTGCGCGGCAAGCGACGGCGACATGCCGGGCTGCTCGAGCAGATAGTTGCGCAGCACCTCGAACGAGACACCGGTCGTCGAGATCGTCGGCGCCCGCGTCTGGCCGATCACGAGGGCGGGCAGCGTCCCCAGCCCGAGCTGCGCGCCGGCGCCGGCGTTCGTGGCACCGGTCGCGTGGTACACCTGCAGCACCGCCGGCCCGACGGATCCATACAGCGTGGTGTCGGCGATGTCCGGCGGCATCGGCGGAAGCGTTGCCCCTGCCGCCGCAGCAGCGGCCGCCGCGCGGGTCGGATCGAAGGTGAAGCTCCCCGATGTCGCCGGGAAGACGTGGATCGTCGGCGTCTGATCGACGCCCGACGGGAGCGACGCCGCCGGCCCCAGCACCGTCTGGCCCGTCTCCTGCGCGGCCTCCGTCAGGCCCGCCACGGCGTGCTCGGAGGGCGGAGTCGTCCAGGTCAGGGTCCCGTAGGCGGAGAGGTCGGGTAGCGCGCTGAAGTCGGATGGGGTGACCGTGACCACGCTGACCTGCCGTGGCTGGAAGATCGTGAGCAGCGCGTCGGCCGTACCGGTGGCCGCGAGGGCCCCCACCAGGAGCGCGGCCGCCACAAGCGCCGTGGCCACCCGGAACGGGCGACGCCAGGCGAGCGGCAGGCGGGCGCCAGGTCCACCCATCTGCACCGGCGGCAGGTCCGTCGACGCCCGGGCGCCCGTGGGTGTTGCCCGCTGCGCGGTCTGCGCGTATGCCGCCGCCGGGTCCAGCGGGAACTCCGGCACCTGCATGGCGCGCTCGGCCCCGCGTGCATCCGCCGCCATGGCCGCCAGGCGCTCGGTGCAGCGCGCACAGGACGCGCAGTGCTCGCGGTCGCGCAGCGCGACCGACAACGGTTCGTCCAGGAGACGCCGCAACGTCCCCTCAGCCGGGTGCCACATCGTGCAACTCCTTGCGCAGTATCGCCTCGGCGCGCCGGAGGAGCGTTCCGACCTGGTTGGTCGGCACTCCCAGGGCCGCGGCGATCTCCGCGTAGCTCAGGCCGCTGTACCGCAGGACGAGCACGGCGGCGTTTCGGGGCGCCATCCTGGCCAGCGCCCGACGGACTTCCTCGCGCGTCTCGGCCGCCTCGACGAGACGGGCCGGATCGGCTGTGCCGGCAGCCGGGCCCTCGCCGGCGGCGGGGTGCTCCTCCCGGCGCTGCCGGCGTCGCTCGCCGCGCAGCTGATTGAGCGCCTCGTGGACTGCGGCGGCGTGGAGCCATGCAGCCGCAAAGGGGGCGTCGGCCGGGTACCGGCGCTGGAAGGAAAGAAACGCCTCCTGGGCGGCGTCTTCGGCCGCCAGCCTGTCACCGAGCACGCGGTAGGCCGCTGTCACGACCCGCGCGTACTCCCGCAGGAAGAGGCGCTCGAATGCGCCGAGGATGTCACCTTGACCGGTGGGTGCGGGAACCGCGCGCCCGTCCGGCGGGGAACCCGGATCGTGCGGCGCGATGGCCTGCTTCGCGTCGGGAGCCGAAACGGAACCGCGTTGCGCGGTCACGCGCGCCCCGGCCGGAGCACGGTGCAGGGGAACCGACACGCCCTCCCGGGACTCCGCGCCCCGTGGGAGCGCCAGCCCCGTCCAGGTGAAGTCGCGGCGGCTCGCAGGATCCATCTCACCCGTACAGCACCGCCCGGCCGCGTTTTGTGACGAGACCGGCCCGATTCGTCAGGTGGCGCTCCCGGGTGCCGCCCGCGATCCATCCGAACCGTTCTCCGTCGCCGCGTCCGCGTCGGCCGCGCCGCGCGCGCGCCGCATCGCCTGGACGGCCGCGAACTGGTCGGCGAACTCGACGCGCAGCGCGTGGATCTCTTCGCGGTCCAGCTCCAGCTCGTCCGAGATCTGCGTGAGCACGCCGCTCTCCTCGGCGGAAATGGCGCCGTCCGACGCGGCGACCAGAAAGCAGCAACGCAGGAGTGCGCGACGCTGCTCCTCGGTTGCCAGCTGGCTGAACTCGCGGGTGACGAGGTAGTCCTCCGTGCCGCCCTCGAGGCGGGACTGGCTCTTGGCGATCTCGACGGCCAGCACGGCCTGCGCAGCCGTCAGGCCGCCCTGCTGCACGAGGATCTCCTCCATGCGACGTGTTTCCCCGTCGGTCACCACGAGATCCGCGTCCGCGACGCGACTGAGGACATACGCGAAGCCGGCCAGGTAGCGCGCCTCCTCGGGCGGCAGTGCCTCGAGCTGGCCCACGATACGCCGGACGGTGGCGGTGTCGGCCTCCGCCTCCGGCGAACTCGGCGGCCGGATCAGCGAGCCGAGCAGGCGATGGAATGACATGTGCATGCTCCGGATGTCAGGCAGCGCCCGGCGACGCCCGGCGCACGCCTGAGGATAACGCGCCTGCGCACCGGTCCCCTGTCGGTCGGACGTCGGTCAGGCGGCGCGGCGCGCGACGACGTTCAGGCGGCGCGGTCAGGCGGCGCGGTCAGGCGGCGCGGCGCGCGACGACGTTCAGGCGCACGTAGTCGATCTCCGGCTCCGGGAGCCGCGTGGCCACCTCGCGGACGAACCCGGCCCGCTCCTCCTCGCGCAGGCGCGCCAGCGTCGGGCGCAGAACGACCGTCGCCAGGAACGTCTCGAACGGCTCGCCGGGTTCGAGGCGAGCCGGGGATGGTTCCAGCCATGCCTCCACGTCGGTGAAGCCTGCCCGGCGCAGCCGCGCCACCGTGTCCGACGGCGTGGGGAACTCCCAGGTGCTCGCTTCGTCGTGGCCCAGCTCGCGCACCACGCGCAGCACGCGGGCGATGTTCCCGGCGCCGCCGCACTGCGCGACGAGCTGTCCCTCCGGTCGGAGCGCGGCGGCGAGGTTGCCGAACAGGGCATCGTGGTCGAGCACCCAGTGGAACGTGGCGGTCGACACGATCGCATCCACGGGACGCTCGACCGGCAGCGGCGCACGCAGGTCGGCCTGCATGAAGCGGACGCGACGGCCGAACGGCGCGAGCCGTGCACGAGCCTGTTCCAGCATGGCCGGCGATGCGTCCAGCGCCAGGACTCGGGCATCCGGGAGCCGCTCCAGGAGTTGCTCGGTGACGCGGCCGGTGCCGCACCCGGCGTCGAGCACGAGCCGCACGCCGTGGGAGTCGAGGCGTTCGAGCACAGAGGCACCCCAGCGCACGTGCGGGTTCGCGATCCGATCGTATGTGGCGGCATCCCAGTCCTGCATGACACGCAGTATGCCGGTCCGTCCGGGTGGGTGTCCGGCCGGGGTGGGTGGGCTGGGCGGCCCCGCTGCGCCTATGATGTGCGACTCGGCGAAGATCCACCGGTGGGCCCGCAGCGCGCCCGAGGATCGCGTCGCGGGATCCGGCGCACGCCACGCGGAGGAGGACGATGCTTTCATCCAGGCGGCAGCGGCACACGGCGCAGAACGGACGCGGCGACCGTGGCGCCGCGGGCGCTCCCCACGCCGACCCACCGCGCCCTGCTGCGCGGCCGACGGCAAGCGCGGCGGCACGCACATGAGCGGCCGGTTGGGCGCAGCGCCCGTGTGCACGCATGGAGAGCAGGTTCGACAGGTACAGCCCAGCGGCGCAGGCTGCCAGGAGTGCCTGGAGACCGGCGACACGTGGGTCCACCTCCGACTCTGCCTGACCTGCGGCCACGTGGGGTGCTGCAACCAGTCGCCGAACCAGCACGCGCTGAAGCACTTCCAGGCGACGCGGCACCCGATCGTGCAGTCCTTCGAGCCCGGCGAGGACTGGCGATGGTGCTGGGTCGACGAGACGTACCTGGACTGACCGTCAGTTCGACCGACGGCCGACCCGCCCCACACGGCCGGTCCGGCACGACCCGCTGCGGGACCTCCGAGCCAGGACGACCGAGCAAGACTGTTCCGGTGCACCCTGCGTCGGACCTGCCGCGCCAGGTTCACGCGGTGGAGGGTGCACCCTCCCCATCTGCCCAGACGCGAAACGCCTCGGGCGGAAGGTGCACCAGGCAGCGTTCGCCCGGTGCGGGCGCCACCGGCGTGATCGACCGCACGACCAGCTCGAGGCCCCCGTCGAGGCTCACGGTCGCCTCCCAGGAGGCCCCCAGGTCGACGGCATCGATGAGGATCGCCGGCTGCATCTCCGGATCGGGCTCCGCTCCGTCGCGAACGCGAACCGCCGCCCGCTCCGGACGCACGCTCCAGGTCACGGGGCTGCCCGCCGGGATCCCCTGGTCGGGCACGCGCAGACGCGCCCCTTCGCTCTCCAGCAGGCCCCCTGCCAGCATCCTGCCGGCATGCATGTTCGCCAGACCGAGGAGCCTGGCAACTGCGGGGGATGCGGGGCGATCGAACACGCGGCTGCGAGATCCCGCCTGAAGGATCCGTCCATCCTGGATCACGACGATCTCGTCGGCCAGCAACGCCGCCTCGACCGGATCGTGCGTCACCAGCACCGTGGCCACCCCGGTTTCCCGCTGGAGGCGGCGCAGCTCGCGGCGCAGCTCGTCTCGGACAGGGGCATCCAGCGCCGAGAACGGCTCATCCAGCAGGAGCAGCCGGGGCCGCCGGGCCAGCGCGCGAGCCAGCGCGACACGCTGCTGCTGCCCGCCCGAAAGCTGGCTGGGCAGTCGGTCCTCCAGGCCGGACAGACCCAGGCGCACGAGCCACCAGGCAGCCAGGGCACGCTCCGCACCCACCCCGAAGCACGCCTGCCGCCACACGTCCAGATGCGGCAGGAGCCCGCCACCCTGCGGCACGTAGCCGATGTTGCGGGCCTCAGGGGCTGCGCTTCCCAGGTCGCGACCCCCCAGGCGAACGTGGCCAACCTGCGGACCCAGCAGACCGGCGATGCAGCGCAGGGTCACTGACTTCCCCGCGCCGGACGGCCCGAGGAGTGCGATGTGGGGCACCTGCGCGGCGTGGGCCGCTCGGAGGTGGAACGAGCCGACCCGGGTGTCGAGATCGAAGCTCAGCGTGGCCGGCGAAGACCCTGGGGGGCGGGTCGGCGGGGACGGGTTGGCCGGCACGGCACGGCCGGCACCTCCCCCGAGGAGACGTGAGATCGACCACCCAGGCGACCAGGTTGCCAGGAGGAGCACGAGCGCGGCGGCGGCCAAGGCGAGCGCTGTCGGGGCCAGCGTGGCCTGCAGCCCCGTCCCCGTGAATTGCACGAACGTGTAGACGGGCAGCGAGTAGGGGTGGTAGGCGAGGATGACGGTGGCACCGAACTCGCCGAACGCGCGCAGCCAGGCGAGCAGCAGGCCGGCCCGGATCCCGGGTGCCGCGAGCGCCAGGCTCACCCGGACGAACCTGGAGCGATCGTGATGGCCCAGCGTGGCTGCGACCTCGACGAGATCGGGGTCCACGCCGGCGAACGCGGACCGCGCGGCCACGATGAGGAACGGCGCCGCCACGAATGTCTGCGCCAGCACGATGCCGGCTGGTGAGTCGGTGAGTTGCCCGCCGAACAGCCGTCCAAGCGGGCTGTACGGTCCGACGAACTCGATCAGCAGGATGCCGCTCATCAGGGGTGGGAGGGCGAGCGGCAGTTGCACCGCCACCCCGAGCACACGCGCCAGGCGCCCGTCCGCCCTGGCAAGGAGATACGCGAGCGGAACCCCGCCCACCGCGATGAAGGCCGCCGAGACGGTGGCGGTGAGGACGGATACGCCGAGCGCCGCGCCCAGGCCGGGCGCCCCGAAGCCGGCATCGCCGAGGCGCGGCAGCAGACCGGCGACCGGCACGAGGAGATACAGCGCCAGGAGCGCGGCGAGCCAGGCGAGCGGACCGCGCCATGGGCCGGATCGGGCGTGATCAGGACCGGCGACGGCCCGGCCGGCCGCGCCCGTCATGGCGTGCGGGCCAGCAGGTCCTGCAGTGCCGCCGGGACGTCAGCGCTGCTTCCCGAGAGCGTGAGCCGCGTGGCATCCAGACCTGCCGAAGCGAGCGCGCCACGCTGCTCGGGACCGAGCAGGAAGCGAATGAACGCCGCCGCGCCAGCCGGGTCGGGTGCACCCTGCAGCACGGTGATCGTGTAGGTCGCCCCCAGATCGATCGGGCTGATGGACGCGGTTTGCAGCCGCGGCTGCGCGGCGGCGGCTTCGACCGAGTAGAAGAACCCGGCGTCGAGCTGGCCGGCCTCGAGGCGCCCCACCAGGTCCTCCTCCGGGAACACGTTCGAGGTGGACCGGGCGAGCTTCGACAGGGCGGGATCCTGGTGCGCCGCCGCCGCTTGGTCCAGGGCCTGGACGATCAGCGCCCCCTTCGGATCGAGCTTCGGATCGGTCCGTCCCAGGAGGAACCCCGGCTTGGTCACCACCTGCCACCAGGGTTTCGAGGCGAGCTGCGCGGCGAAGCGACTGCGTGGGCTGTACGCGAGGAGGAGCGGAGACGTGGCGAAGGTCACGTACCAGCGCACCCAGTCGCCGTTCGCGGCTCCCTGGAGGCTCCGGTCGGCGGAGGGGCTCGCGGAGAGAAACACGTCGCCCCGGCGCACCCTCCCCTTGATCTGTTGCGCAAGGCTGCTCGACCCGCCGGGGTAACCCTGGAAGGTGAAGGTGGTGCCCCGATCGAAGGCGGGCCCCACCTCGCGCTCCATGAAGTTGACCAGTGAACCCGCGTACAGCACGGCCACGTTGCCCCGGGCCGAGGGGCTGCCCGGCGCGGGGGTCATCGCCTGACCGACCGTGCTGCCGGCTGAGCCCGCCGGAGCCGACGCCGGCGACCCGGAAGACGTACCGCCCGACGGTGTGCCACATGCCGCCGCCACGAACACCAGCACGGTTGCGGCGAGACAGGCACGCCAGAACCCGGAAGCGCCCACCTGCGACCTCACGCCCGGGGGAGCTCGACGACCACGTTCGTCGCCTTGACCGCCGCGATCGCCTCCACGCCCGGCTCCAAGCCCAGTTCGTCGGCAGCCTCCCGGCTCATCAGCGAGACGAGCCGGAACGGTCCCGCCTGCATCTCGACCTGCGCCATCACGGTGTCGCGCACCACCCTCGTGACGATCCCCCGGAAGCGGTTCCTGGCCGACTCGGCCGCCACCGGCGGCAGGCTCATCCTCGGCGTCTGCTCGGCCGCGAACCGGGCCAGCTCCTCGGCGTCGAAGTGACGCCGCCCGCCGGAAGTCTTCACCGTCCCGAGCCGTCCACTGTCGGCGAGCCGCCTGACCGTGTCGACGCTCACGCCCAGCACCCTGGCCGCCTCGCCGATCCGCATGGTACCCATGGAGGCCACCATAGCACGCACTCGCGGGGAGTTGCGGCAGTTTGACTGGCATCTGCTGGCTTGCGGAGACACTTTTGCCGCAGCTGCTCGAATACCGTCGCACCCGACCCCCGGCCGCGCGCCCGGACTCCCCTGCCCCCTGCGCTCTCGATCCTCCCTGGCGCGTCGGCGGGCCGCCACGCCTGGCGCGTACGACACTCCGGAGGGGCGGTCATGCAGGCCGCATGTCGAAGCGGAGCCGGGGCGCTGCACGGGCGTGACAACGCCGGCGCCACGAAGCGCGAAAGCGCCTCGTCGGCCCCCGAGGGGCGTACAGTGGGAGCGTGTTGAAGCTCGATCCTGTCACGCGATCGCCGGTGGGCCCGGCCATCATCCGGGCACCGAACGAGCGTCCGCGCCGGAACAACTCGACCGGCGTGGCGCGCGCGAGCCGGCTTCGCACTCGCCCTGTCCCCGGCGCGGTGGGTGGCAGTCGGCGACATGAGCCCGTGGAGATGACGGAGGCTTGAGGGTGCGGGGCGGCGGATGACACGCCGCACGCAGCCCACCGGCAATCATGCCCGTGACTGCCATCCGGGATCGGCGCTCCGGTCACTGGAGGTACCGATCGATGTTCGTACTGTTGATGTTCGCCGCAGGCGTCGTCGTGCTCATGTATTCCGGCCTGACGGCCTGGGAGGGAAGCCGGCTACGGCCGTCCTCTCTGCTGCTGTCGGTTGGCGGCTGGGCCCTGGTGATGGCAGCCATGCTGGGCGCCGTCGACCACCTGTAGCGTCTCCCACCGTCGGCTGCCACCACGACCCCGCCCCGGATCGGCGCCCGGCGGACCGGCGGACTGGTCTGGTGCTGCCCTGGCGCGGTGCCCGCTGCTCGCTTCCCTGGCCCGGTGCCCTCAGGATTCAGACGCCTGAGCCGGGTCATCCCGCGGTCCGGGCGGAACCGGGCCGCCTCATCGGAAGAGGAGCGCGTGGCCGCAGGACGGGCGCGCCACCGCAGGGCGAGCGCGCCACCGCAGGACGAGCGCGCCGCCGGCCGACGCGACCCCGGTCTTCCAGGAACGCCGCCGGGCAGCGACAATGGCGACCGTGCTGACGCGAGGACTGCAACGCATTCGGTGTCCGGGATCGCCCGCGGCCGCCGCATGCCGCCCAGGGGGCCGATCGGGATGACCACGCGGCGGGTCGCCTGGCGTCGCTCCGACGACATTCCGGGCGACGAACACTGCACGCTGACGTTGCGGGACGGTGGGCTGTCCCTGGTCGGCACCGTCCTCGGCGCTGAGGGCGGGGTGCCGGTCCGCATCGAGTACCGCGTCTTCGCCGAGCCCGACGGGCGCACGAGCGCGGTGCACGTCCGGGACCTGCGGGGCTTCGCCCTGCGGACGCTCGAGCTCCTTCGCGATGCAAAGGGCTTGTGGAGAGTGAACGGGGAGCCGGCGCGCGAGCTGCGTGGCTGCGCGGACGTCGACCTCGGGTGCAGTCCCTCGACGAACACACTGCCGATTCGCCGGCTGCGGCTCGGCGTCGGACAGAAGCGCACGGTCCAGGTCGCCTGGGTCCGCTTCCCCGAGCTGACGGTCGAGAAGGTCC
Organism: Candidatus Limnocylindrales bacterium; assembly: GCA_046704705.1. GTDB lineage: Bacteria > Chloroflexota > Limnocylindria > Limnocylindrales > CSP1-4 > JBJKRK01. The sequence continues at coordinate 20,744 of JBJKRK010000156.1, forward strand.
CCCAGACCTACCAGCGCGTGGACGAGTACACGTACCGCTACACGAGCGGGACGTTCGAGGGCGAGATGACGGTCGACGACGACGGTCTCGTCGCGGGGTACGCCGTCTGGGAACGGACCGGGGTTGCGGTGGGCCCGGAGGACAGCGAGCCGCTGGACGCTCGCCGCTAGCGCACCGGTCGACTTGGGGCACGCGGGCCGTCACATCGCTGCCGGCCGCCAGCGTGCACGCACGCGAGATGGCCCGCCGCCGGCGCGCCCTGCCGGCGTGCCCGGCGCTACCGGGCGGCCGCCGGCGCGCGCCGTGCCTCCGCCGTGTCCCCGGCGATGTAGGTCATCGCGCTCGCGGCCAGGACGATGAACGCCGACACGGCGAGCGCGTGTGTCATGCCGCCGGTGAACGCGCGCATGACCGGCGCCCCGAGCTGCACTGAGGTGCCGAGGAAGATCGCACCGACGAGCTGTGCCGGGATCGCCGCCGCGGCCACGGCCAGGGCGAGCGCGAAACTGGTGACCATCCCGGTCTGGCGGAACGTGGCGAGCGTCGCGCTCGCCACCCCAAGGCGCTCCGGCGGCGACGCCCCCATCACGGCACTCGTGTTGGGCGACCAGAACAGGCCGCCGCCCAGGCCGAGCACGAGCAGCCCGATGAGCAGGGAAGGGTACGCGGAGTCCGCTGAGAGCTGGGCCAGCAGCACGCACGCGCCGGCCTGGAGGATGAGCCCCGCCGTCGCCGGCATGCGTGCCCCGATCCGATCGGACAGCGCACCACCCAGCGGACCCACGACCGACTGCACCAGGGACAGCGGCACGATCATCAGCGCCGCCTGGAGCGGCGTGACGCCCTTCACGCCCTGCAGGTAGAAGACCAGCAGGAAGTTCACTGCGAACATGCTCAGGCTCTGGAGCGTGGCCGCCGCCACACTGAATGCGAGGATGCGCGACCGGAAGAGGGTCGGATCGATGAAGTGGACACCCGTCCCCTGTTCGGCGAGCACGAACAACGCTTCCAGCGCGGCGAAACCTGCGAAGAGCGCGAGCGTCGGCGCCGACAGCCAGCCCCAGGACACACCCTGCGAGAGCCCGAGAAGCAGGCACGAGATGCCGCCCGAGAAGAGCAGCATGCCGCGCAGGTCGAAGCGCTCGCCGCGCCGCGTGCGGCCGATCTCGTGGAGCGCGAAGTAACCCCAGGCGGTGCCGACGATCCCCACCGGCACGTTCACCAGAAAGATCCAGCGCCATGAGGCAAGCGCGAGGATGACGCCACCCGCGACCGGCCCCACGATGCTGCCCACGGCCCAGGTGATGGAGTTGATCCCCATCGCGCGGCCGCGCTCCCCCGGCGGAAAGGCCTCGGTGATGATCGCCATGCCGTTGGCCATCAGCATCGCCCCGCCCACGCCCTGGACCAGGCGGAAGAGCACGAGCTGCTCGCCGCTCCCGGCGAGCGCACAGAGGAACGAGCCGACGGTGAAGACGCCGAACCCGAGGTTGTACATGCGCACCCGGCCGAACATGTCCGCCAGCCGACCGAAGAGCATGAGGAAGACGGTGCTCATCAGGATGTACCCCATGAGCACCCAGATCATCGTGACGAGGTCGGAGTGCAGATCGGTCATCATCGTGGGGAGGCCAAGGATCACGATCGACGAGTCGATCGCCGACATGGCCGCCCCCAGGGTCGTCACCGAGAGCGCGATCCACTTGTAGGACAGGCCACGGGACGGGCGGGCCAGCCCGCCGGCCGCGGCGGTAGGGAGCCTGTCTGGAGCGGCAGTGTCTGCCAGGTGCTGCGCGCCGCGCGCCCCACGCATCGCCAGTCAGGCCGCGATGCGGCCGTCGAGCAGGTGCACCTGGCGGCCGGCTGCGGTCGCGACGTCCGGGTCGTGCGTGATGAGCACGATGGTGCGGCCGGAGCTGTGCAGTTCGTGGAGGAGTGCGATCACCTCCGACCCGGCATGGGAGTCGAGGTTCCCCGTGGGCTCGTCCGCAAGCAGGAGCGTCGGGTCCGTGACGAGGGCCCGCGCGAGCCCCACGCGCTGCTGCTGTCCGCCGGAGAGCTCACTCGGTTCGTGGTCGAGACGATCGCCCAGGCCGAGGCGTTCCAGCATGGCCCCGGCACGTGCCTCGCGCTCCCGCCGTGGGACCCCCTGGTAGATGAGCGGTGCGGCAACGTTCTCCAGGGCGGACGTGCGGGGGATCAGGTTGTAGTCCTGGAAAACGAAGCCGATGGCACGGCTCCGCAGACGGGTCAGGGCGTCGTCGTCCAGCGAGCCGACGAGGGTGCCGGCGAACCGGTAGGTCCCGGCCGTCGGGCGGTCCAGGCAGCCCAGGATGTGCATCATGGTCGACTTCCCCGACCCCGAAGGGCCAATGATGGCCACGAACTCCCCCTGCTCGATCGCAAGGCTCACCCCATCGAGGGCGGCAATCTGCACGCGCCCGAGGTCGTACACGCGCCGGACGTCCTCGAGCTGGATCAGCGCCTCCACCATGGCGACCACCTCTGCCCGCACCGGCACGGCACCGCGCCAAGTCACGTCCCTCGTGACGCCAGGGGTATCCCGGCACGTGTCGCGTGGGTCGCGCCCGGTGGCCTCTGCCAGGCAATCTCGCCCCGGCGGCGGTCAGGCAACAGTGCCGTCTCTCCTGATCATGGGAGCCCGATCGAGGCGTGCCGATGTCGTGGCGACCGACGCGCCGGAGGAATGAAGAGGTCACCCGCCGGGCGCGCCGCGCTTCCGGGGGAGACGCGCCGAGGGGAACGGCATCCGGCCGCCGGCACCGTGCGGCCGACGATCCGGGACGCTGTTCGTCGGGCGCCGCACCTGACGGCCGGCGCGGCTGATCGCGCCGTCCCGTGTCATGCTTGCCCGGTGACAAGGGTCGAGCGCGAGCGAGCATCCGCAGGGTCACCAGGAGCGGCGCGCTGATGTCCAGGGCAGGATGATCGGGCCGACGCCCACGGTTTCGCGACTGCAGCCCGCGCTGACCCGCCAGCGCAACGCCCTCGGGGCCGATCTGCGGGCCGCGCTGCGCGGCGAGGTCTCGTTCGATGCGGGCACCCGTGCGGTCTACGCCACCGACTCCTCGAACTACCGCCAGCTCCCCATCGGGGTCGTCTTCCCCCGCGATGAGGCGGACATCGTGGCGGCGCTGCGGGTGTGCGCCGAGCATGACGCGCCGGTGCTCCCCCGGGGCGCCGGCACGAGCCTCGCCGGGCAGGCCTGCAATGTGGCGGTCGTGCTCGACACGAGCCGCC
>JBJKRK010000157.1:0-10995 GCA_046704705.1 Candidatus Limnocylindrales bacterium
GCGTCACAGCGGCGGTCGGTGGCGCGGCAGTCGCCGCCGGACGGTCACTGCGCTCGACGGCATCCCATTCGCGCGAGATGTCGCGCAGCCAGTCGCGGCCCGAGGCCAGGGCGATGACCCCGCCCAACAGGATGAGCCAGGGCCCGAAGACGAGCCCGAAGCAGGCGATCCCGATGCCCAGGCCGACGCCGAGCGGCGCGAGGCTGCCCTGCGGCACGCGCCCCTCCTCGTCGGAGAAGGGCACGCCGACGGCCTCCTGCGTCCGCTCCTCGCCTGACGCCAGCGTCTGCCTGGCGCGGTGGAGTTCCATCCAGAGGATGAGTGCCGCCACGCCCGAGGCGATGCCGAAGCCGTAGAGCAGGACGGTACCGAACGTGTCGCGCGTGAAGTAGACGTAGATCGTCGCGATGACGATCGCGAACGCGGAGGTGCGGCCGAAGAACCAGATCTCCTCGGGCGAGCCACGCCTCATCGTGCCGGAACTCCAGTCATGCGGTGAACGTGGGGCCGTGCGGCGGCTCCTGGGCCGTCGCGAACGAGGCCGCCGGCGCGCCTGCCGGACCGCCCGGGCCGCCTGCGCCTCCGGCCGCCCGCTGCGCCGCCTCGGCGAGACGCCGGACGCGCTCATCGAACACGGGCCGCTCGGAGCGGATCGGCGGAATCCGGTCGAAGTTGTGATGCGGCGGTGGGGAGGTGGTCGCCCACTCGAGCGAGAACCCGCCCCACGGGTCGTCCGGGGCCGTGGCCGGTTTGCGGAGCGCATCCCAGATGGCCCACAGGAAGGGGAGTGTGCCGAGCGCGATGATGACGGCGCCGATGGTGGAGACGAAGTTGAGCGGTCCCCAGCCGGTCGCCGCGCTGTAGGTGGCGATCCGTCGCGGCATGCCCTCGATCCCCAGCTGGTACTGCGGCAGGAACGTGATCAGGAAGCCCACCATCCACATCCAGAAGTGGACCTTGCCCGCGCGTTCGCTGAGCATCCGACCGGTCATCTTGGGGAACCAGAAGTAGATCCCCGACATCGCCGCGAACACCGTGCCGCTCAGGATCGTGCTGTGGAAGTGGGCCACCACGAAGTACGTGTCTTCCATGTTGAAGTCGATCGGTGGCGAGGCCAGCATCACGCCGGTGATGCCGCCGATCAGGAAGAGTGTCATGAAGCCGAGCGACCAGAGCATGGGCGTCTCGAAGGTGATCGAGCCGCGGAACATCGTGCCGATCCAGTTGAAGTATTTGATCCCGGTGGGCACCGCGATGAGGAACGAGACGATGCTGAAGAACGGCAGGTTCACCGCCCCGGTCACGAACATGTGGTGGGCCCAGACGCCCATCGACAGCGCCGCGATCGCGACGGTGGCCAGGACGATGCCCGTGTAGCCGAAGACGCGCTTGCGGCTGAACACCGGGATGACCTCGGTCACGATGCCGAAGAACGGCAGGATGATGATGTAGACCTCCGGGTGGCCGAAGAACCAGAAGAGGTTCTGCCAGAGGATCGCGCTCCCGCCGTGCGAGGGGTCGAAGAACGCGCCGCCGAAGTGGCGGTCGATGAACAGCATGACGAGCGCCGCGGTGAGGGACGGGAAGGCGAACAGGATGAGCGTGGAGGTCACCAGGATGTCCCAGGTGAACACGGGCATCCGGAACATGGTCATGCCCGGGGCGCGCTTCGCGTAGATCGTCGTCATGAAGTTCAGCGCGCCCATGATGCTGGAGAGGCCGACCAGGGTCAGCCCCACGATCCACAGATCCTCTCCCGCGCCGGGGGAGTACACCCCGCCGCTCAGGGGCGCGTAGTTGTACCAGCCCGCGTCGGCCGCCCCGCCCGCGGTGAGGAAGCCGGACACGACGATCAAGCTGCCCAGCAGGTAGACCCAGTACGAGAGGGCGTTCAGGCGTGGAAACGCCATGTCGGCCGCACCGATCTGCAGCGGCACGATGTAGTTCGCCAGGCCCGACACGAGGGGCGTGGCGAAGAGCAGCAGCATGATCGTGCCGTGCATCGTGAACATCTCGTCGTAGGTCTGCGGGCTGACGAAGGTGTTCGCCGGCTGCGAGAGCTGCACGCGCATCCCTTCGGCGAGCAGTCCCGCGAACAGGAAGTAGACGACGGTCGTGGAGATGTACAGCAGGCCGATGCGCTTGGCGTCGGTCGTGGTCAGCCAGTCGAGGAGCGTGCTCCTCGCATGACCGGAATGGGCGACGGGCAGGGTATCGGTGGCTGTCGTCATCAGAATGCCGTGCTGCTGGTTGGGTTGATCAGGGCGGTGGGCGCGACTGGCGCGGACAGAGCGGTCGTGCCGGCGGCCCCGGACGAGGTCCGGGCCGAGGCCTGCTGCTGGGCCAGCCAGGACCGGAACTCGGCCTGCGAGACGGCCTTGATGGTGAACGTCATGTCAGCGTGGTACGTGCCGCAGAACTCGGCGCACTGCCCCGCGTACGTGCCCGGCTGCTGGACCGTGAAGTCGAAGTGGTTGGGGAAGCCGGGGATCGCGTCGCGCTTGAACAGGAACGCGGGCACGTAGAACGAGTGGTCCACATCCCGTGACGTCAGCGTGACGCTGACCGGCACGCCCACCGGCACCTCGACGGTCGGCGGCTGGTAGATCGTGCCGGTGACCGTCACGCCTTCGGCCGGGTAGCTGAACTGCCACGACCACTGGAACGCGACGATGCTGAGGTTCACCGGGTCCGCCTTCGGGGCCGGCTTGGCCTCGACCACGTTCAGGGTCTGCAGGGTCAGGACGAACAGGCCGGCCACGGTGAGCAGCGGCAACACCGTCCACAGGATCTCGAGCGGTCCGTTCTCCGCCACCTGCGAGGGCAGCTCGTCGCTCTTCTTCCGATAACGCACGATCGACCAGGCCATCAGGCCCCAGACGATCACCGCGACGACGACGCCGGCGCCGAAGAACACTTCGTAGAGCGAGTGGATCGCCTTGCCCTGCGTGGTGACCGCCTGCGGCATGCAGGCACCCGCCACCAGGGCCGTGCCGGCCACGACGATGCCGAGCCTGGCGATGCGCCGCGCCGTGCCAGCTCGCCGGCGCCCCGAGTCGGTCGAGATCTCGGCGGAGCGCGGGTTGTGGTCCATCACTACTCAGGGGCCTCCTCGAATCCCCCCTCGTCCGTGCGCCGCAGCGCGATCCCGGCCGGCTTCGCCATGGGAGTTGTGCCGCCCGAGAGCCGGTCCTTGGCGAGCCGGTACGCCACCACCCAGACGACCACCGGCAGCACGAAGACGAGGACGCGGAAGGCCTCCGTGAGCTGGTAGAGCTGGATGTGCAGCAGCACGCTGAGCACGTCGTTGCCGCCGGCCAGCGTGAGCACCACGAAGATCGTCAAGCCGGCCAGGCCGGTCGCGAAGCGCCAGGGAACCTCCCACGGGTAATCGAGCACGTGGTGCTCGGCGCGGTCGTGGGAGATGAACGGCTCGATGAAGGGCCACAGCGCGATGGTCGTGAAGAGGATGCCCGGCAGGAGCACGGCGGGCCAGAAGACCGACGAGATCGTGACGCCCAGGATGGTGGGCTGCCAGTTGGGCCCGATGCGCAGCGCGCCCTCGAGCCAGCCGATGTACCAGTCCGGTTGCGCCGGCGAGCTCACGACGTAGGGCACATACGGCCCGTACGCCCAGATCGGGTTGATCTGCACGAGCCCGCCGAGGAGCGCGAGCACGCCGCCGACGATGAAGGTGAGCCCGGCGGAGCGGAAGACCTGGCCGGGCCAGAACCGGTTGCCGGTGACGGTCTTCTCCGTGGCGCCGCTGCTGCGGAACGCGGTGTGCTTCTGGAACCAGAGGATCGCCAGGTGGGCGCCGATCAGCCCGATCATGATGCCCGGCAGCAGCATGATGTGCAGGATGAAGAGCCGGTTGATGATGTCCGGCGCGGGGTACGGGCCCCCGAAGGCGATGGACCCGATCCACGGTCCCAGGAACGGGATCGACTCGGCCACCGAGTAGAAGATCCGCATCCCGGTGCCCGACAGCAGGTCGTCGGGGAGCGAGTACCCCGAGAACCCGGCGAGCATGGCCAGGATCGCCAGCGTGAAGCCGATGAGCCAGTTGAGCTCGCGCGGCCGGCGGAAGGCGCCGGTGAAGAACACGCGCGAGGCGTGGATCACGATCGCCGCGACGAACACGACGGCGGCCCAGTGGTGGATCTGCCGCATCAGCAGCCCGCCCTTCACCTGGAAGGACAGCTCGAGCGTCGAGGCGTACGCGGCCGACATCGTCTGGCCGTCCAGCGGCCTGTACGGCCCGTGGTACACCACCGGCGCCTGGCTCGGGATGAAGAACAGCGTGAGGAACGTGCCGGTGACGACCAGCACGACGTAGCAGAAGAGCGCGATCTCGCCGAGCAGGAACGACCAGTGGTCGGGGAAGATCTTCCGCATGAACGGGCGCAGGACGCCCGCGAACCCCGTGCGGTCGTCCACCCAGTAGATGAGCCGCTCGAGCTCGGTGGGGGCCGTCTGTTCGGTCGCCGCACTCGGCCGCAGTTCGGTCGCCATCGCTCAGTCCGTCATGTTCCAGAAGGCCGGCCCCACCGGCTCCGGGAAATCGCCCAGCGCGACGAACGTGCCGTCCGGCTGGAGCCTGATGGGGAGCTGCGGCAGTGCCCGCCCGGCCGGTCCGAACACCGGCTCCGCGCCGCGCAGCACGTCGAACGTCGACTGGTGGCAGGGGCAGATCAGGTCATCCTGCGGCTTGGGGTAGATGCCGGCCCGGAAGAGCCCCACCGGGCATCCAGCGTGGGTGCACACCTTCGAGTAGGCGACATAGCCGTCCGGCGCCCAGCCCAGGTTCGTGGGCTTCTGCAGCTTGCCCGGACCGACGTTGATGAGCACCGTCTGGGCCATCGCATCGCCCACGTGACCCTCGGGGAACACGGTGAGGATCCCGCCGACCGCGATGTCCGAGGACTTCACCGGCTTGCCGTTCTCGCCCACGACGCGCAGGCCCTTCCGCCACGAGGTGTGGAAGAGCTTGCTGCTCGGCAGCGGCCCGAGGGACAGCAGCGGCGCAAGCCCGGCGACGCTGAGACCGCCGATGCCCATGAGCATCGCGCCGAGGAGCCGCCGGCGCTGCCGGAAGCCCGTCTCCTCCAGGAAGGCGTCGCGGGTCAGGCCGAGCTGCCCGGGATCGGAGGTGAGCGGGTGCCGCTCCTCGACGGCGAGGCGGGTCGGCAGCAGCTCGTGGGCCCAGATCACCAGGCCGGCACCCAGGCCGCCCAGGGCGAGGAATGCCAGGATTCCCTGCGCGGGCGTGCCCCAGTCCAGCCAGATCGCCACGAAGAGCAGCAGGCCACTCAGCCCCGTCACCATGAACGCAGCGGCGGCGCGCAGCTCGGCCAGCTGCTCGCGCCGCGCGCGCGGTGAGGCGGGCAGGCGCGTCAGGAAACGCGGATCGCGAGGGGACGCGGGCGCGGTCACGCCTCGTCGTCCTCGGATTCATCCTTCCGCTGGCTGCCGATCCAGCGGATGACCAGCACGAGCAGTCCCAGGCCGATGAGCCAGGCGACGAACCCCTCGGCGACGGGGCCGGAGGGGAGCGCGAGACCGCCCGGCTGCGACTCGGTGCGCAGTGAGAGCAGGTACGCGGCGATCGAGTCGACCGCCTGCGCCGGCATGGCCTGGCTGCTGAAGACGGGCATCACGCCGGGCCCGATGCGCATCGCCTCGCCGATCTGCGTGGGGGTCGCCTTGTCGAGCGGCGGCGCGGCGTACCCGCCGCCAACCGCATCGCCGGAGGCGGTCACGCTGTGGCAGGCGGCGCAGCTCTCCGCGAACAGCTGGCGGCCCTCCTGAACGTTGCCGTTGGACGTGACGACGTTGGGAATGGCGGGGCCGGTGCCGAGCGATCCGACGTACGCATCGATCGACTTGATCTGCTGGCTGGTGAAGGCAGGCGCCTTGCGCACCATGGGCTGCTGCGGGTTCGCCAGGGGCATGCGCCCGGTGCTCAGGACGAAGTCGACGGCCGCTTCACCCAGGTTGAGGATCGAGGGGCCGTTCACGGTCCCGTCGCCGAACTGGCCGTGGCATGCCGCGCAGCTCTGGACGAAGAGGTTCTTGCCCTCTGCGATGACGGATGAGTCGGTCACCATCGCGGCCGCTGCGCCCGGAGCGGCGCTCGACTGGGCGTCGGCCGCGGCGGGCGAGGACTGGCCTGCCATGGAGACGAGCGCGACCGCCGCCAGGGCCGCGACGATGATGAGTCCGGCGATCGCACGCAGTGAGGTGCGCATCACCTAGGATGGAACCGGTCTAGGACGGGTGCGAGAAACGGGGGCAACGCAGACTCCAAGTGACACAAGGCGACTGGTCGTAGGCCATAGTACCTGATATTCCGGGAGGATTGTCACGTGCCTGAGCTGCACAGGCTTGCCGCCTACGCGGCGGTCGCGGTGGCCCTGCTGCTTCTCGCCATCGTCCTGCTGTCGCTCGCGACGGGACGCCTCCGCCGGTTCGGTGTGGACCGGCTGGTCATGCTCGGCGTGGGCGTGATCGGTCTGGCCGGGCTGATCGGCCTGGTGCTCCTCGCGAGCGGCCACACGCCCGCGGACCCGCTGCACCTGCTGTACGGCCCGGTGGCGTTCGTCACGCTCCCGGTCGCGCGGTATCTGGCGCGTCAGGGGAGCGAGCGGCGGCGGACCCTCTGGATGCTGCTCGGCAGCCTGGTGCTGTGCGGGGTGCTGCTGCGCCTCTTCATGACCGGCGGCTGAGCGACCTCCTGACGGGCGGCTGACGAGCGGCCGCCGGACGCGGCTGAGCGTCGCCGGCGGCGAGCGGCCGACCCCGACCGACCGCGCGGCGCCCCCCGCCGTCCTTCAGGCGAGCGTGTGCACGGGCGAGGAGTGCTCGGCCTCGAACGCCTCGATCACCGGCAGCTTGCCCATCACGTAGCCGATCTCATCGGTGCCCGCCATGAGCATCTGCCGGGCGAACGGCTCGATCTCGAACGCGATCTCCTCGCCGCCCGGCAGCCGCACGTGCTGCGTCCCCAGGTCGACGGTGAGCTCCACATCCGGTTCGGCGGCCATGAGCTCGAACAGTCGACGGTGCTGCTCCGGACTGACGGTGACGGGGAGCAGTCCGTTCTTCAGCGCGTTGCCGCGGAAGATGTCGGCGAACTTCGTCGAGACGACGGCACGGATCCCCCAGGCCTGCAGCGCCCAGGGCGCGTGCTCACGCGACGATCCGGGGCCGAAGTTGTCGCCGGCCAGCAGGATCTGGCGGCCGGCCATCTCGGGCTTGTTCAGCACGAAGTCGGGGTTGGGCGACCCGTCCGGCAGGTGCCGCCAGTCGTGGAACAGGCCCTCGGCCAGGCCGTCCTTGCCGGTCGTCTTCAGGTAGCGCGCCGGGATGATCTGATCCGTGTCCACGTTCTCGTTGGGGAGCGGGATCACGCGGCTGGTGAAGGAGCGGATCGGTTCGGTCACGGGTGGACTCCTGGTGGTCGGTGATCACGGTACGGGCCAGACGCCGCGGCCGGGAGGCCCGCCCCGCGCGGGGTGCGCGGCCCCGTGGCGAGGAGGGCAGCCGCCCGACCGGGCGTGCAACCCGTCAGCGGCTGTGCACGGCAACCGGTCCCGTGTCGATCAGCGTGCGCGGGTCGGTGATGCGGCCGGTGATCGCGGTCGCGGCCGCCGTGAGCGGCGAGGCGAGGAAGGTCCGCCCTCCCTTGCCCTGGCGGCCCTCGAAGTTCCTGTTGCTGGTGCTCACCGCATACTGGCCCGGCTCGAGCTGGTCGCCGTTCATGGCGATGCACATCGAGCATCCGGCCTCGCGCCACTCGGCGCCCGCGGCGCGGAAGATCTCGTGCAGTCCTTCGCGCTCGGCCTGCGCCTTCACCTGCGTGGAGCCGGGCACGACCATGACGCGGAGGCCCGGTGCGACGTGGCGATCCCGGAGCAGACCGGCGGCCAGGCGCAGGTCGCTGATGCGGCTGTTCGTGCAGGACCCGATGAACACGACGTTCACCGGCTGTCCCTGGATGGGCTGGCCGGGCCGCAGCTCCATGTACGACAGCGCCTTCTCGAGTGCTCTGCGGTGCGCCGGATCGCTCGCCTGCTCGGGGCTGGGGATCCGACCGCTGATCGGGATCCCCATCCCGGGGTTGGTCCCGTAGGTCACCATCGGCTCGAGGGAGGACGCGTCGAGCGTCACCGAGCGGTCGTACACCGCGCCCGGGTCCGAGGGAAGCGCGCGCCACCGCGCGACGGCTTCGTCCCAGGCCGCGCCCTGCGGGGCATAGCGCCGCCCGTGCACGTACTCGAAGGTCGTGTCGTCCGGTGCGATCAGGCCGGCGCGGGACCCGCCCTCGACCGACATGTTGCAGATCGTCATGCGCCCGTCCATGGGGAGCGCCCGGATCGCCTCGCCCGTGTACTCGAACACGTGCCCGGTTCCGCCCCCGATGCCGATCTTCGCGATGACGGCGAGGATGATGTCCTTGGCCGTGACGCCTGGCCGCAGCCGCCCGTCGACGCGCACCTCGAAGGTCTTCGGGCGCTGCAGGAGCAGGCACTGCGAGGCAAGGACCATCTCGACCTCGGTGGTGCCGATCCCGATCGCGAGCGCCCCGAACGCGCCGTGCGTGCCCGTGTGGGAATCGCCGCACACGATCGTCAGGCCCGGCCGCGTCAGCCCGAGCTCCGGGCCGATGACGTGAACGATGCCCTGGTGCTCCGACTCGAGCCCGAAGAGCGGGATGCCGAACTCGGCGCAGTTGCGCTCGAGCTGCGTCGTCTGAAAGGCAGCCTCCGGATCGAAAACGGGCAACGTGCGGGAAGTGCCGGCTGCCGGTGTGCCGCCTTCGGCGATCCGACTTGCCTCACGGACTGCGGCCGCACGGCCGGCGAATGTCGGGATCGAGTGGTCCATGGTCGCGACCGTCTGATCCGGGCGGCGGACACGCAGGCCACGTTCGCGCAACCCCGTGAACGCCTGCGGGCTCGTCACCTCGTGAACGAGGTGGAGGTCGACGTAGAGGACCGTCGGGGCACCGGGATCCTGGGCGACGACGTGCGCGTCCCAGATCTTCTCGACCAGGGTGCGGGGGCGCGTGCTCGATTCGTTCACTGTCGGCCTCGTGGTGTGACGGAGGTCCGGTCCCGGGTTGGCGAAGCCCGGGCCGGCAGGTGGGTGGTCGCGAGAAGGCTAGCACATGCAACTGTTGCGCCAGGACGCGACGCTCGGTCCCGCGAGACGCCACGGGACCCGGCGGGACCGAGGGAGGCCGAGCGAGTCCCGCGTGGCAAATACCCGGCGCGCGGCCGCGAGACGCACGCGATCGCCGTGAGGCCGAGAGCGAGTCCCGCGAGAGAGATGCACGGGTGAGGCCGAGCGAGCCCCGGGAGGGAGATGCCCGGCGGGTGAGCCTGGCTCGGGGACCGGAAACGTCCGCAGCGCGCCGTGGAGATCTGGAGGGCGCACGCGCCACGCGCTTGGCCACGCGCCCCGCAGACACCTGGAGGGCGCACGCGCCACGCAGACACCTGGAGGGCGCACGCGCCACGTGGAGGTTGCACGAGCCGCGTGGAGACCCACGCGCCGCGCACTCGGCTATCGCTGGGGTCTCCGCGACATGATCACGTCTCCGGCGGGGTGAGCTCGATCACCACCGCCCCCGTGACGTTGACCAGCGTCGTCCTTCCGCAGCTTGTCCGCCACGCCGCGGCGGCGAGCGGGCTGTGTCCGTGCAGCCAGAGCGGCGGGTGCAGCCACTCGGCCAGCCGGCGGTAGGCGGCGAAGCCGAGGTGATACGGGTCGCCCTGCACGTCCCCGGCGCCCAGGGGCGGCGCGTGGCTCGCGACGAGCACGGGCCCCCCGCCCGGCCGGAGCGCGCCGAGTCCGACGCGCACCGCCTGCCCCCAGGCGGACAGCTCGTCGCGGCCTCGATCTCGCTGCGGCCAGGGCAGCGCCGCCAGGCGCAGCCCGGGGAGCGGCTCGAGGACGCCGTCGCGCAGCGGCTCGGGCAGGTGGTGTACCTCGTGGCTCCAGGCGCCGCCCCGGTCGTGATTGCCCCGCACGTACACGAGCGGGCTTCGAAACGCGTCAGCGACGAAGCGCAGGTAGGTGGGGTCCAGGTCGCCGCACCCGACGATCAGGTCGGGCCGGCCGATCGCCGCGCGGTTCACCTCGTACGTGAAGGCCTGCTCGCGCTGATCGGACAGACCCAGCAGCAGGAGCGGCGCCCCGCCCCGCCCGCGGAACGGCGCCGGATCGGGCCAGGCGAGAGAGAGGTGCCGGATCAACGTGGAACCCGCCGGTCCGGGCTCACCGGTCGTCCTCCGGCGGCGGTTCCTCCGGCGGCGGTTCCTGCCTCGGCGGTTCCTGCGGCGGCGGTTCCTGCGGCGCGCCAGGCACCCGCAGCTCCGGCATGCTGTTGGTCCGGGGGCCGGGTTCCTGGGAATGCGGCGCATCGTCCGGCTGTCGGCGCGCGGCGTCGCGCAGCACACGGCTCTCCTCCAGCACGTCCGCGATCCGAGCCCGCTCCGTGCGCGGAGCCGCCCCCGGCATGACGTACGCCACCACCACCGCGTCGATGGCCTCCTGTCCTTCGTAGAGTGCAGCGGCGACGCGGTTGTGACCGTCGAGGACCCAGTAGCCGTCTCCCCATTGCACGACGTCGATCGGTGGCAGCGACTCGAGGCGGCGCACCGCACCCAGGATGCGCTGCCACCGTCCGGACCAGTTGGTGGAGCGGAACGGCGGGAGCGGCCGGAAGTCGCGGCCCCGCTGGTCCGGCCCCTCGACCGCGGTGCCGCGGATGTCCGCGACGTCGATCGTCCGCAGGCCGAGCTCACGGGGCGCCGCCTTGCGTGCCTCCGGATGGCGCGCGAAGAGGTTCGGCAGTGGCTCGCGCCCGATCCTGCGCAGGCGCCGCCTGCGAGCCGCCGGTCGCTGGCGCCACCGTCGTCGAGCCTGTCCGAGCCGGCGGCGCGCCGATCGCACCAGCGGCGCGGCAACCTGGCGGAGCGGAGCAGC
>JBJKRK010000158.1:0-5899 GCA_046704705.1 Candidatus Limnocylindrales bacterium
GTATGGGGGCGTGACCACGTCGGTCAGGTCCCCCACCACCTCGGGATCGAAGCGCAGGGCACGAAAGGGTCGGATCTCTGGCACGGGAGGCTATCCTAGCAGCCCGCGTCGGCGGCGCTGAACCGGGCGTCATGGTCTCCTGTGGGAGGATGCCCCTCGCGGGCGGCGTGCGTGTCCCTGCGCCGGTCGGCGGTACCATCACCCGGTGGCGCGCCGCGATCCGTCCTCCGCAGCTGCGCAGGAGACCTGGCCCCTCATCGGGCGGGAGGCTCCCGATGTCGCGTGGCGGCCGACGCCTGAGCTCGCTGCCACTGCTCGGCTGGCGCGACTCCTGCGCATCACCGATCAGCCCGACTTCGCCTCGCTGCAGGCACGTGCAGCCCGGGACCCCGCGTGGTTCTGGGGCGCCGCCATCGACGAACTCGGCCTGGCCTGGCAGCGTCGTCCGCGCGAGGTGCTCGACCTGACCCACGGCGCACCCTGGGCGACCTGGTGGGGCGGCGGCGCGTTCAACTACGCCGAGGCGTGCCTGGAACCGCGCGCGACCGACGACCCGGACGGCGAGGCGCTCGCCTGGGAGGGGGATGACGGCGAGGTCCGCCGCCTGACGAACGCCGAGCTGGCGCATGCCGTCGACGATGCCGCGGCGATGCTGCGGGCCGAGGGCGTGCGCATGGGCGACCGGGTCGGCATCTTCCTGCCCATGCTCGTGGAGACGGTCGTGGCAGTACTCGCGCTGGGCAAGCTGCGCGCGATCTACACGCCGATCTTCTCGGGGTACGCCGCCCCTGCGGTGGCCAGCCGGCTGCGCGACTGCGAGGCGAGCCTCCTGATCACGGCCGATGGCTTCCTGCGACGCGGCGCAGTGGTTCCCCTGAAGGCGACGGCCGACGCGGCGGTCGCGGAGGCGCCGAGCGTGCGCAAGACGCTCGTCGTGCGCCGGCTGAGCGATCGGACCGAGGTGCGCTGGTGGCCCGGCCGCGACGTCTGGTGGGACGAGGCGCTGCGCGATCCTGCCGTGACACCCCTCGAAGAGCTGCCCGCCACCGATCCCGAGACGCCCTACATGATCATCTACACCTCCGGCACCACGGGCCGGCCAAAGGGTGCGGTCCATGTCCATGGGGGGTTCCCGATCAAGGGAGCGCAGGACCTGGCGCACAGCTTCGACCTGGGTCGTGGTGACGCGCTCTTCTGGTACACCGATCTTGGCTGGATGATGGGCCCCTGGGCGGTCTCGGGCGCGCTGCTGCTGGGGTCGCGCCTCGTGCTCTTCGAGGGGGTGCCCGACCACCCGGGGCCGGATCGGCTCTGGTCGATCGTCGCCCGTCACCGGGTAACGCACCTCGGCGTGGCGCCCACCGCGATTCGCGCCCTGATGGTGCATGGCCCGGCGCCGGTGCGCGCGCACGACCTCTCCAGCCTGCGGGTGCTGGGCTCCACGGGCGAAGCCTGGAACGCGGAGGCCTGGTGGTGGTACTTCCGCGAAGTGGGTGGCGCCCGCAGCCCGGTCGTGAACTACTCCGGCGGCACGGAGGTCTCCGGCGGGATCCTGGGCTGCAACCTGCTCGCGCCGATCAAGCCGGCGAGCTTCAACGGCCCGAGCCCCGGGATGGCGGCCGACGTGGTGGACGACGCGGGCCGTTCCATGCGCGGACAGGTCGGGGAACTGGCCATCCGGCAGCCCTGGCCGGGGATGACGCGCGGCTTCTGGGACGACCGCGAGCGCTACCTCGACACGTACTGGCGCCGCGTGCCCGGGATCTGGGTGCACGGCGATTGGGCAATCGTGGATGCCGACGGGTACTGGTTCATCCACGGTCGCTCCGACGACACGCTGAAAGTCGCCGGCAAGCGCGTCGGGCCGGCCGAGGTCGAGGGCGCGGCCGCCTCGCACCCGGCCGTCGTGGAGGCGGCTGCGGTCGGCGTGCCGCACGACATCAAGGGCGAGGCGATCGTGGTGTTCTGCGTGCTGCGGCCGGACGTCGACGACGACCCCGCGGTGCGCGAGTCCATTTCTCTGCACATCGCGGGGCAGCTCGGGAAGGCGCTCCGGCCCGAGCGCGTGGTGGCGGTGCCGGCGCTCCCCAAGACCCGCAGCGGAAAGGTGATGCGCCGCGTCGCCCGCTCGGCCTTCGTGGGCGCCGACCCCGGCGATCTGTCGGCCCTGGAGGACCCCATGGCGGTCGAGGCGATCCGGGCCGCACGCTGAGTCGCCCCAAGGGACGACCGAGGGCCTACTCGACCCGCAACCCCAGCACGTGCCGCGCGATCACCAGCCGCTGGATCTCGCTGGTCCCCTCCCCGATCTCGGTCAGCTTCGCGTCGCGGTGGTAGCGCTCGACGCCGTACTCCTCGATGTAGCCATACCCACCGTGGATCTGGATCGCCTGGTCCGTCGCGCGTCGCGCCGTTTCGGAGGCGAACAACTTCGCCTGCGCACCCGCGAGGCTGTACTCGCGATCCCGGTCCTTCAGCCACGCCGCGCGGTACACCAGCGCGCGTGCGGCCTCGATCTCGGTCGCCATGTCCGCGACCTTGAAACCCACGCCCTCGAACGCGCCGATCGGTCGGCCGAACTGCTCGCGCTGGCGCGCGTACGCTACCGAGGCGTCGAGTGCGGCCTGCGCGAGACCGAGCGCCATCGCGGCGATCGAGATCCGACCGCCGTCGAGCGTGCGCAGGAACAGCTTCCAGCCGTCGCCCCGGGCCCCCAGCAGGTTGGCCGCCGGGACCCGACATCCCTCGAACTGCAGCTCGCCCGTCGCGCTCGCGTGCAGGCCCATCTTCTCCTCGAGCCGGCCGACGCTGAAGCCGGGCGTGCCCGCGGGGACGATGAACGCGCTTATCTCCGCCGAACCGTCCGCGCGCGTCCCGGTCCGGGCGCTGACGACGTAGACGTCGGCCTGACCCGCGTTGGTGATGAAGCGCTTGCGTCCGTCGATCACCCAGGTGCCCCCGTCGGAGTCGGGCTCGTGCCGCGCGGTCGTGCGGGTCGCCCCCGAGTCGGAGCCGGCGTCCGGCTCGGTCAGGCCGTAGGCCCCCAGCCAGCGACCCTGTGCCAGGGGTACCAGGTACCTGGCCTTCTGCTCCGCGTTCCCCGCGAGATGCAGCGGGCCGCAGGCGAGCGACGTGTGGGCGGCGACGATCAGCGCGAGCGAGCCCCAAACGCGGGCGAGCTCCTCGATCGCCACGGCATACCCGACGGTGTCGAGCCCGGCGCCGCCCTCCTCGGCGGGATAGGGGATGCCGAGCAACCCCAGGCCGGCCAGCGACTCGACCACCGCGCGTGGGAACCTGCGCCCATGCTCGTGCTCTGCGATGGCGGGCGCCACCTCCCGCGCCGCGAAGTCACGAATCGTGCGCCGCAGCAGCTCGTGCTCGGGAGAGAGGTCGAAGTCCACTCGAATTGAGCCTACCACGGCGGCCGCGGATGCCCCTCGCGCGGAGCGGAAGGTCGCGCCCAGGGCCGCGCGTGCCCGTTCCGCCAGCCGCCGCGGCACCGGGGATTTCGTGCCGGATCCCGGCAGAAACACCGGCCGAAGTGGTAACGTGAAGGATCATGGACGTGTTTCGGGAGGACCAGCCGACGCTGGCTGCGCGCGGACTTCCCGCATCGGCGGATGGCCAGCGGCGCACCGGGAGGCACGAGCAGGGCTCCACCCGACACGAGCTGCTCGTCGCGCTGCGGCGCCATGGCCCTGCCAGCCCGGACAGCCTCGCGCGCCTCCTGGGAGTCAGCCGCACCGCGGTCCTGCAGCAGCTGCGCGTCCTGGCCGCGTCTGGGTTGGTGCAGCGGCAGGCGGTGCGACACGGCGTCGGTCGGCCGCGCCACCTGTACGACGTGACGACGGACGCGCGCACCCACTTCCCCTCGAACTACGACCAGCTGGCCACCGCCGTCCTCCAGGCCGTGCAGGCGACCGGGGGCGCTTCACTGGTCGCCCATGTGCTGGACGAGCTGTCCGCCGCACAGGCCGCGGTGATTCGGGCACGCTTCGCCGCACAGCAACTCGTCGCGGCGCCGCTCCTCGAGCGGGTCCGCGAGCTGGCCGTCATCCAGGACGAGCGGGGGTACCTCTGCGAGATGCTCGAGGCCGGGATGCCCGCCGTCGGACCTGGTGCACCGGAGCCCGGCGCGGCGGCGCCCGGTGGTCTGACCGATGGAAACCGCCCCACCACGGGGACCGCAGCCGACGCCGGGGCGGGCGCGCCGGCCGTCTCCCGGGATGGCGCCCTTCGGCTGCGTGAGCACAACTGCCCCCTCTTCCGGGTGGCCGACGCCGTGCCGGTCGTGTGCGAGGCGGAGATGAAGCTCTTCCGCGACGTCCTCGGCGCACAGGTCGAACGCGAGACCCACATCCTTGCCGGCGAGCGATGCTGCACGTACCGGATCGGTGGTGCGGCGCCTGCGGGCGGTGCGGCTGGGTAGGGGACGCCGCGCGGCCCCGAGTCTCGGTTCCTACGCTTCCTCGCGCTCGACTTCCTTGCGCGCCGCGGGGCGGCGGCGCGGCGTGATGTCCGGCACGCCCGCCACGAAGGACGCCTGGCGCGCCCACTCGATCGACTGCTGCTGCTCCTCGGTCGACAGGATGCCCAGTCGGCCGAGCGAGGTGAGCTCGTCGCGCAGGTAGGTCTTGAGCATCTCGGGGCCGTCGGTGTTCACGGTGAACTTCACCCCGTGGCGACGGAAGTTGTCGAAGATCCAGCGGAACTCGTCCCAGCTTGCCACGACGCCGGTGTTCAGGTTGCTGGTCGGGCAGATCTCCAGAACCACGTCACGCTCGCGCAGCATGTCCATGGTGCGGGGGTCGTACGCGCTCTTCACGCCGTGGCCGATGCGTGACGGCTCGAGCTGCTCGACGACCTCGGCGATCTCCTCCACGGGCCCCGACTCGCCGGTGTGGACGGTGACACCCAGCCCAGCACGCCTGCAGCGTTCGAACAGCCGGCGGTAGTCGCGCACCCGAAACGTCGCGGACTCGGGGCCCGCGATGTCGACGCCCACCACGCCCCGCGACGCGTACGCGATCGCCTTCTCCGCGATGATCTCGTTGAGCGCATACGGAAAAGCACGATCCAGGCAGAAGATCAGGCCGGGCCGCACCGGGTACTCGAGGACCGCGCGGTCCATGCCCCGCGTCGCGGCGGTGATGATGTGGTCGAGGTCCTGCTCCCCGCCCCGGTTGCGCTTCATCGGGTTGAAGCGGAGCTCGATCGCGGTCACGTTGTTCTTGCGGTACGCCCCACCCACCACCTCGTAGACGGAGCGCTCGATCGCCAGCGGCGACGACTGGATGAGCTCCGTCCAGTGGAACAGCTGCAGGTACCCGTCGAATGAGCGGCCATGCCGCGGGGAGACCGTGATCATGTCGCGGAACTCCCAGTAGTCCTTGGTGGGGAGGCGGATCCCCTGGGCGTGCGCGATCCCCCACATGATGGCGGGGGCGACCGCGCCGCCAAGGTGACAGTGGAGCTCCACGAGCGGGGTCCGGCGCGCGACGACGTGGGCCATGCCTGCATCGTACCGGACCGCAGGCGGCGCGCCCACCCACCTCCACGCAAGGGCCCGATATCGCGTGAAAGACCGGTCGATCGTCCCCCGTGCGTAGTAACCTTGCGCCCATCGCCGACCTGGCCTCCTGCAGGGGATTCGAGCCTTCGCGCTACTCTGGCCCAGGCACCCGGCGACGAGGAGGACAACACTCGATGCGATTCTGGCGTGCTCCCGCCGCCACGGCCATGGCGGCACTCTTTGTCATCGGCGCCTGCAGCAGTGGCGCGTCGCCCAGCCCGTCCGCGGCACCCGCATCGGCGGCTCCCGCGAGCGCCGCGCCTGCTTCGGCGGCTCCGAGCGCCGCCGCGAGCATGGCTCCCTCCGCCGCTCCCTCGGCGGCCC
>JBJKRK010000159.1:0-6979 GCA_046704705.1 Candidatus Limnocylindrales bacterium
TCTGCGGTGAGTGCGGGGCGGGGGGGGGGGGCGCGGCCGGGCCCACCCCCCGGGGCCGCCGCGCCGCCACCCCGGCCGCCCCCCCGCCCCCCCCACGCTTCGAGGAGGTCGACGGCAGCCCATGAAGATCGGGCTCGTCACCCCGTATATCTACCCGCTTCCAGGCGGGGTGAATGCGCATGTCGGGTACCTCTACGACCACCTCACGGCGCTGGGGCACGACGTGCGCATCGTCAGCAGCACCCACGGGCTGCAGCGCTCCAGCGAGGGCGACATCATCCGCCTGGGTCGTGGGATCAGCATCCCCGCCAACGGGAGCGTCGGGACCCTCACCGTCTCACCGCGCTTCGTGGCGCAGGTGCGCGAGCTGCTCGCGCGGGAGCAGTTCGACCTGCTGCACTTTCACGAGCCCTTTGTGCCGTTCCTGTCGCTGGTCATGCTGCGCGAGTCGACGAGCGTCAACATCGCGACGTTCCACGCGTACACAGGCTGGAGCCCCGCGTACGAGTTCGGCCGCCGGATGCTCGCAGCCTACGCCCGGCGGCTCCACGGCCGGATCGCGGTGAGCGCCGCGGCGCGCTTCTTCATCGACAAGTACTTCCCCGGCGACTACAAGGTCATCCCCAACGGCGTCGACCTCCAGCGCTTCATGCGCGCGACGCCGATCGAGCAGTGGCAGGACGGAACCCCCAATCTGCTGTTCCTGGGACGCTTCGAGGAACGCAAGGGCCTGCTGGATCTGCTGAAGGCGTACCGACTCCTGCGTCGATCGGGCTGGGCGTGCCGCCTGCTCGTGGTGGGCAAGGGCCCCCAGGAGCGCGAGGCGCGGCGCTACATCGCGACGCGCCGCCTGGGCGGTGTGGAGCTGCTGGGGCGCGTGAGCGACGAGGAGAAGGCCGCCTACTTCGCGACCGCCGACGTGTACGTCTCACCGGCGACCGGACGGGAGTCGTTCGGGATCGTGCTCCTGGAGGCCATGGCGGCCGGGGCCCCGATCGTCTGCAGCGACATCCACGGGTACAAAGGGGTGGTCCAGCGCGACGCCCAGGCGCTCCTCGTTCCGCCGCACGATCCGAAGGCGTTGGCGGGGGCGATCGCCGAGCTGCTGGCCGATCCGGTGCGGCGGCAGGAGATGGGTGAGGCAGGCCGGGCGCGTGCGGCGGACTTCAGCTGGGAGCGCATCACCGCCAAGGTCGACGAGTACTACGGCTTCGTCATCCGCCGCCTGGCGGCGCAGGGGCAGCTGCCGTCGGGCTTCCACGCGGAGGTGCCGGCCTCACCGCGGCCCCACGGAGCGACGCCGGACGGGATGGAAGAGCCGGACACGCTACCTGCACCCGCCGGCTCCGCGCTCGCCGCGGCCGGTTCGGCCGAGGGGCCCGGCACAGCCGAGGGCTACGGGCCGGTGGAGGAGTTCGGCACGGCAGAGGGCTGACGCCGTCACCGACCGCCGGAACGCGCATCGGAGCCTCAGGGAGCGGTCCGCGCGCGGGCAGCGTGACGCGGGGCCCGTCAGGCGGTGCCCGGCGATCCCTCCTCGGGGGCGCTCCGGTCGGCGCGCCGGGTGGCGAGCTCCAGGCGCCAGGCGCGGGCCGCGTAGGTCACCGCGACCGCCCCGATCCCCACCATGGCGACGAGCAGCAGCGCGGATGAGCCGAAGATCGGCGTGTTGGCGGGCGGGCTCAAGTTGACCGTGAACTGGAAATCGTAGATCCAGGTCGGCAGGAGCCCCTGGTAGGCGTTGACGACGGCCCCCGGAAGCGGCAGCGCGGAGAGGTTCGGGTACCACACGACGAACCACAGCGCGGCCAGGATGACGAGACCGATCGTGAAGCGTCGCGGGTCCCGCGCTCGTAGCACCAGCCAGGCCGGCACGGCAAGCAGCACGCCGGCCAGGAGGGCGACGACATAGCTCCCCAGGCTTCCGAGGCCGAACTCGAAGAGCAGCACGTCGCTCACGGTCGCCTGCGCGATCGTCAGCGCGAGCAATGTCACCACCGCGGTCGCAACGACCCAGCGGTAGCGGCGCAGCCAGCCGCCCGGACCGGCACCGCCCTCGCCTGCGGCGGTGCCTTCCGCACCCTCCGCATCGTCGGGGCTCGACTCCAGCAGGAGCGCCTGCCAGACGACCGCGATCACCCCCACCAGCACGATCGCCGCCATGACCACGACGCGCGTCGTCACCCCCACGGGAGAGGCCACCGCCCCGCATACCTGCGACGTCGGGTCGACACGGTCGACGCCCGCCAGCACACAGAGCGGCGCTTTCAGCAGCCAGATGATCGCGGGCCCCACGATCGCGAGCGCCGCCGCTCCGCGAGCGAGCGCCCAGGTGCGCCGGCTGGGCCCATGCCATAGCTCTGCCGCGAAGTAGGCGAGGGCCAGGAACATGAAGGGCAGCGCCGTGAAGTAGTGGTACTCGAACGTGGCGCGATCGATCCACGTCCAGACCAGCCACTGGCTGAGCGCGGCCATGACCACGAGCGTGAGCGGCAGGCTGCGGCGGCGCCAGGCCTGCCAGATCGCCCAGCCCATGGCCGGGATCGACAGCCAGAACAGGATCAGGTTGCCCGAGTCGTAGATCGACGCGCCGCTGTCGTTCGCCAGGCTCCCCTGGTAGAACCAGACCGGCTTGAGGTCGAACGGCCAGGCCCACCAGGGTGACGAGGCCGGGTGTGTCGCCCGCAGATTGTTGTGGTAGTCGTACATCGCCAGCTGCAGGTTGATGAACGTCTGGCCGGTGTGGCCCGCGGGAAAGCCGGTCCACCACTGGTTCCCCAGGTCGATCCAGGGGATGTAGCTGATGACGTACACCACGAGCGGGAGGAACGCGACGCACGCGATCGCCCACAGCCACGGGATTCCGTGCGACGCGCCGGGCAGCAGCCAACCCTCCGGCGGCGGAGAAGGCGCGTCCAGCAGCGTTGCCGGATCGCCGGGCTCGGGCGGCGGGGCGAGTGGACCGATCCCGAATCGACCGCCCAGGCTGAACGCGGCGTAGGCGACGCCCGACGCCACGACCAGGCCGAACCCGGCGATCAGCAGCCGACTCTCGGTCAGTCTCCCGGTGGCCGGGAGGTGCGGGCCCACGACCACGGCAAGCACGCCGATCACCACCCCGAGGACGAGTGGCGCCACCACGGCGAAACGCATCTCCTCGAGCGTGAAGCGCACGGGGCGCACGACGATCGCGGTGGCCAGCAGGTACGTGAGCCCCACCATCAGCAGCAGGAAGGTGAAGTTGAGCTGCGCGTTCGCCACCCCCGGGGCGTGGCTGATTGCGATGTTGCCCAGCAGCCCGGTGAGGATGACCATCACGCCCAGCGCGATCACGCGACCCAGGGCGGAGCGCAGCAGGATGAGCAGCCCGATACCGCCCATGGCATACGCGCCGACCCATTTCGAAGAGAGGGCCAGCCCGAGCAGCAACCCGAGCATCGGCAGGCCCACCAGGAGCGCCGACCACCCTTTCCAGCGGCCCAGGTACAGCAGGGCGAAGACGACGTACGCGGCCACGATGAACACGCCCGCGTAGATGTCGTTCATGCCGATGCGCGCGTTGGCGAAGAACATCCCGCCGCTGAGCGCGAAGGCGCTCACCAGCAGGGCAATCGAGCGGCGCTCGAACAGGATCCGCGCCAGCAGGTACAGCAGCACCGCGAGCAGCGCGCCGGCGATGACGCCCGGCATGCGCCAGGCGAAGGCGTGGTGCCCGACATCAACCGCGGCGACCTCTCCGCTGCTCGAGACGGCCAGGATCTGCTGGCGGTCGCCTGCGGGGTTCCCGGGCTGCTGGTCGATCGGCCACGCGGCGGGCGTGAAGGGCAGCCGGGCGTCGGCATACACCGCGTTGCCGTGCGGGTCGACGACGTAGATCGTTGCCTGCTTCCCATCAGGAGTCCGGCCCAGCACGTGGACCATGTTCGAGGCCTGGTCCCAGGTGATGCCACTGACCTCACCGGGCATCGGCACCGTGTCGGATGGAGCGGGCGGCGCGTCGGTGGCGAGCGTGTACGTCTGGAGGGTGCGCCCCGCCGCGACGTACAGGGTCGGTCCATTGTCGCCCTGGATCACCATCATGCCCCGAGGCTCACCCTGCACCGCGGGGCTCGCGACGAGGTCGAGAGACTGGGCGTCGTAGACGCGAAGCCCCTGTGGCGAGCTCACCGCGAGGAGACTGCCGCTCGCGACCGACGCCCCCGCGATGGACTGCAGGTCGGTGGCCAGACGGGTCTGCTGGTCGGCCGCGACGAAGGCCTGAACGGTCACGATGCGCGACCCGGTCCGGAGCTGCGCCAGGATCTGTGCCGGCGTCTGGCCGAGGACCGCGGCAAGCTGCTGCGCCGTGAGCGTCGGGTCGCTCACCTGGCTCATGTCGACCACCACACGGCTCACCGGGTCGAGCGGCTGCAGCGCGTTGATCGCCCCGACCTGCGCGCTGGCGAGCCGGGTGCCGCTGGCCGGGTCGATGCTCACGAGCTCGCCCGTGGTGGTCGCCACGACGAGCGTGTTCCCATCGGTGGTGAGCGCGAGATGCGCGATCGGGGATCCGAGCGGCGGGCCGAGCGGGCGGGCGGAGAGGTTGACGGCTCCGCCGCCGCGCTGCCGGAGCGCGTCGAGCTGGTCGGTCGACAGGCTCCACAACTGGCCGCCCGCTCCACCGATGAAGAGCCGGTGGGCGGCATTGTCCACCGCGAGCGTCGTCGCCCCGCTCGCCTGGATGGTGGCCACCAGGCCGCGCGTCTGAAGGTCGTAGGCGCGGACGGCCGTCCCGGTGGCGACGTAGAGACGGTCGCCGTCGCGTTGTCCGGCGTCACCCGGCGGGCTCCAGCGCGGCTCGATCACCGCGTCCGTCACCGGCACGCCGAGCTGGCTCGTTCCGGTGACGCGATCGTCCCCGAAGACCACCAGTCCGACCGCCATGGCGTACTTCGCCAGGTGAGGGTGCGTCCATTCGTAGATGGCGTGCGGCATCCCGTAGCGCCAGTCCTGCAGGAACTCCATCGCCGTACGGGCGTGATACACCTCGTCGAAGTACATGCCGTACGGCTCGGCGATGCGCCAGCCGCGCAGGGTCATCGCGGCGACGAAGATCAGCGCCAGCATCGCCACGTCGAGCCGGTCGACACGTCCCCCGCGCTCACCGAAGAGCGAACTGCTGCGGTCCGGACGGAGCGGCCGGAGCGCAAGCGCGTCCCGCAGCCATCCCGGAAGCCAGCGTGAGGCCCCCGCCGGCCGCGTCGCTGTGGCCAGCGCCGTCGACGCGGTCAGGAGTACCGGACCTTCCGCCCCGGCCGACAGGCGGCGCCCCGGTCCCGACCCGGCAGGCCCGAGTGCGCCCAGCGCGCCGGTGTCGGACCCGCCGTCAGACCGCGTGCCGGGAGCGGCGGGGGTGCGGACGCCGGCGAGCGGACCGCTGGCACGTCCCTCGTCTGGCCCACCCCAGTCAGGTGTGGGAGGCTGGGGGAGTTCGGGGTCGAGCGCGGGGCCAAGAAGCGGGGCCGGCGCAGGCGCCGGACGTCCCCTCACCCTCGCATACCAGCTCCGCACGGGATCCAGGGCGAGCAGGCAGAGCACGAACACGGCGGTGTGTCCGAGTGCGGAGAGCGTGACGAAGGGCGTGCTGCGGAACAGCGCGCCGCCGGGCAGGTTGGCGATGTTCGGCGTCGCGTACAGGGGCAACGTCAGGATCGCGTGCAGGTTCATGAACGAGACGAGCGCGAGGACCACGGTCGCGACGAGCCAGCGGCGGCTCGCGATCGCCGCGAAGGGAAGGAAGACGAAGACCGGGAACAGGTAGCGCTCGTGCACGCGCGTGGGGAGGGCGAAGAAGGCCAGCGAGAGGAAGATCGCGGCGAGCACGATCGATCGCCGGCTGTCGTGCCAGGCGACCTGCACGACGCCCAGCAGGAACCCGGCGATGAGCAGCAGGGTGCCGACGGCAAAGCCCGGGATCGGCCCGAAGAGCGGGCGCAGGTCGTCGAACCAGGTGCCGGCCTGCGCCAACGACGGGCTCCCGAGGAGCGCCCACATGTTGTAGGCGTTGACCGTCAGGTAGTGGTACTCACCGGCGGTCGAGAACACCAGCCGGAGCAGCCCCGGCAGGCCCAGGTTGAAGGGGATCATCAGCACAGCCGCCACGACCGCGCCGGTGGCCAGCGAGGAGACCAGTCGCCAGGGGCCCTGCTCTTCCGTCAGCCAGTCCCCGAGCAGCACCGGCGCCGCCGGGCGGGGGCCCGAGCCGGGCCGGGCCAGGTGCCGACGGAGGAGGATGATCGCGACGATCGGGGCGAGGACGATCCCGTACTGCGGCTTGAGCAGGCCAGCCAGGACGGTCAGGCCGACCGATGCCTCGCTGTACCCGTCCACCAGGCAGACGATCGCCGCGAGCATGACGAAGGCGCCGAAGGCATCGGCCTGACCCCACAGCGCGGAGTCGTACCAGGTAACCGGGTTGAACAGGTAGATCGCGGCGGCGGCCAGGGCCGCCCGGTTGCTGCTGGCAGGCGACCGCCACCAGTGCCGGACGGTCCAGTAGACCAGGTACGCGGCCGCGGCGTCCATGACGATCGGCGGCAGCTTCAGGAGTTGCTCGACGACCTGGGCAGGGTCGGCGCCCAGCAGACCGCCGAGCGCCTGGCCGGTCAGGCCGATGAGCCACAGCACATACAGATAGCCGGGGGTGTAATCGGCGAAGCCGGCCGACGCGTAGAAGCGCCCCGGTCCGTCGTGGGCGAGGGTGAGCGACCAGGAGATGAAGCTGGACAGGTCGGTCTGAAAGCCCGACCCGGGGTAGAGAACGTACGCGATGACGAGGCGAAGCACAACCCCGGCGAGCAGGAGGAGCGCCAGCGCGGCCCCGGCGCCGGACCCCGCCACGGCGTCGCCCGTGTACCCGGACCGCCCTGCGGCGTCCTGCATCGGCGACGGTCCGCCCGACGGGTCCACGGGGCGAGCGACGCCGGCGACGGGCTGGGGC
>JBJKRK010000160.1:0-3410 GCA_046704705.1 Candidatus Limnocylindrales bacterium
GCAGGATCGTCAGCACCGCGGCGACGAGCAGGAACTTCCGCAGCCGCGTGTCTTCGTCGTCGCGCGCCTCGACACCCATGCCGAGCAGGCGGTTCAGCGGCGTGGCCACTTCGCGATGCCAGCAAAGGCCATGTGGCACCTACCCGTATCGGGTGCTCCTGGTTCCGCTCGACGGGCCGCGAGGCAGACCGCGTCCGTCCTGTTGGTGGAGCGCGTGACCGCCAGTAAGGGTCGGCGATCCGTCCGGCGCCTTCCGCGTCCGCGTATCCGGCACCTTCCGCGTCCGCGTACAGGATGATCCGCATTGCCCCTTTCGTTGAGTTTCCGGGTGACTCGGCCAATCATGCCCGGTCGGCGCGCAGGTCAGGGCCGACGCACTGCCTCACAGCTTCCGCTCCGACCAGCCGACGACCGGGTCCGACACGCCCTTGAGCTGGAGCTCGCGACGTGTCATTCCCAGGCTCCGGTAGCCGGACGCGACCAGGGCAGCGTCGCTGATGAGCAGCTCCCGTGCCTCCGCGACCGAGCTCAGTCGCTGCGTGATGTTCACTGCGTCACCCAGCGCGGTGAAGTCCGTCAGCTCGCCCGCCTGGCCGAGAACCCCCACGTACGCGGGCCCGGTATGCACACCGATGCCGACCGGCAGCGGACCAGAACCCCCCGGAAGCTCGACCGAGGCCGTCGCCTGCAGGATCTGACGGCCCGCGCCGATGGCCCGGGCAGCGTGATCCGGCCCGGCGAACCCCGGAATGAACAGGGCGAA
This sequence comes from Candidatus Limnocylindrales bacterium, assembly GCA_046704705.1. Lineage (GTDB taxonomy): Bacteria > Chloroflexota > Limnocylindria > Limnocylindrales > CSP1-4 > JBJKRK01. The sequence continues at coordinate 764 of JBJKRK010000160.1, forward strand.
GACGCCATCGCCCAGGTACTTGTCGACGCTGCCTCCCGGTTCCTGGACGGCGCGGGCTGCGATCCGGTAGAACCTGTTGAGCAGTCGTCCGTAGGCGGTGGCCGACATGTGCCCCGCGAGCTCGGTGGAGCCGCGCAGGTCGGCGAACAGCATGGAGAGGTCGATCTCGGCACCGCCCTGGTGTCGTTCCATGGCGCGCAGACACGAGCCACACAGGCTGGGGTTCTTGTCCCACGCTCCAAAGCCGAGGCGGATGATGAACGGGCCGAAGGGAGCCGCGTACGGCGCGTAGCACACTTTGCAGCGGCGGTTGGACGGCAGCCGTTTGAAGATCCGCCGGAGCCGCGCGAGCTGCGGCGCAAGCGATGCGTCGCCCAGCAGGACCCCTCGCCACAACGCGTCCGAGCGGGGGTCGTGATGGGGTAGTTCCGTGCGTGGGTCGCCGCCTGCCGTCGGCACCGCTACGTCCTTGCGCATCGCTCGAGACCATCGGCGCGCACCGTGCGTTCGATGCTGCCGCCCCACCGGGCATGGCATCTGGGTCCGCCGTCGAGCCTGCGGGCGGTTGGGGTCGCGCGATCCGTGGGCGGGGGACGCTGCAGCACCGGTACCACTGTAGACCGCCCTGTCCAGGGCCGGCCGCCCTGGCGAAGATCGCCGCACCCCGCCCGCACCGGCTTGTACCACTTGGGACCTATTGGGTCTTCGGGGCTCGCATGCCGTGCCCGGATGGCGGGGCGCGCGACGGGCGGAGCCTCAGAGCAGCCCGCTGCGGGCAGCCTCGGCGACGGCTGCGGCGCGCGAGGAAACGGCCAGTTTCGTCAGGATGTTGCCGACATGCCGGTGGACGGTGTGGGGGCTCAGCACGAGGTCGCCCGCGATCTCGTCATTGCTGCGGCCGGCGGCCACGAGTCGAAGGATTTCGCACTCGCGCCGCGAGAGCCGGGCCGCGCCAGCGGCACCGCGTGCCGCGCGTGGAAGGTTGAGCGCGCGCAGGAGCGCGGCGGCGCGCTCCGCGTCGTCCGTCATCCCCAGGCGGCGGAACGTGGTCAGGGACGTCCTGGCCTCGGCATCCGCCAGGCGCTGGTCGCCCCCGTCAGCAGCAGCGCAGGCCAGTTCGAAGCGTGCGCGAGCCTCCGGCAACGCGTGCTCCGCCTGGCGGTATAGCTCGGCAGCCCTGGCCAGCATCGACCGTGCATCCGGATACGCTCCCCGGCTTGCGGCAACCCGACCCTCGGCAAGCAGCACAGTCGCCCGCGCCTCGAGCCCGAGCGCGCCCGTTGCCTCCACCGGAGCAGGAATCGGCAACGCCTCGGGCATGTCCGCCGGTATCGGGTCGCGCGACGCCTCGAGTACGGACTGCTCGGCGAGGAACGCGAGCATTGCGTCGAGCACGTTCTCGCCGCCGGCCCACGGCAGGTGGTCCGCACCGGGCAGCTCGAGGTAACGCGCGCCGGAGATGTGCTCGGCCAGGTAACGGCCGTTGTGGACGTCGCAGATGCGATCGGCAGTCCGGTGGACCACGAGCGTCGGCGTGGAGATCGACGGGAGCACGTGGCGCACGTCGATCTCGAACGCCATGCGCATGAACGCTTCCGCGGCGGCGGGTGTGGCCGCCTGCACGAGCATGCGCGGCCACCAGGCGCGAAACGCCTCGTCCTGCGCCAGGCTCGGCGCATACGCGTCGACGCCACCGGAGGTCCGGCCCCACCGCTCCGGGATGGCCGCCATGCTCGACTCGAAGGCGGCCCGCGTCCCCTCGCCCCAGGGCCACTCGTCAGTTGTCTCCTCCTTCACCTCCGCCCCGGCCAGGATCAGCGCGATCGCACGCTCCGGGTAGGTGGCGGCGAACAGGATCGCAAGCGGTCCCCCCTCCGACACGCCGAAGATCGCGGCGCGCTCGGAGCCGACGGCATCCATCACCGCCCTGATGTCGTCCATGCGCTCACCGATCGTGGCGGCGCGGACCCGGTCGGAGAGGCCCATGCCGCGCTTGTCGAACAGGATCAGGCGTGCATGTTCTGCAAGACGTTCACAGAACCGTCGGTAGTGCGGTTCCGCCCAGTACATCTCGAGGTGCGTGAACGTCCCGCCTGCGAAGACCAGGTCGATAGGCCCGCTTCCCACGACCTGATAGGCCACGTCAACATCGCCGCTGCGCGCGAACCTGACCTCGGGCACCGTCACAGCCTGCGCCGGTACTGCGCGAGGCGTCAAGGGAGGCACCGTACGCTCGGACGCGCCACGCGCGCTGCGCCCTGACCGTGCATGTGCCGTACCTCTGTGGGCCGGCCCTGAGCACCCATCAGGCGGTCGCTTCCGCAATAGCTTCGGCCGATGCAAATGCTTTGCCACTTGACAGGTAGTTCGTCTAGACACATACTATCGGCCATGGAGAAAGAACTGGCCAGGGCGATCACCGCGGATCGCGTCATCGCACGGCTCCGCGAGCTGGGCGGTCGCGGCCCCGAGATGCCCGCCTGGGTGACGGCGGAGGACCTGACCTTCGGGCAGCTCCGCCTGCTGTTTCGGCTCAAGGCGCAAGGGCCCGCCACGATGAGCCACATCGCGCAGTGGCTGGAGGTCAGCCTCGCCACCGCGACGGGCTTCGTGGAGCGCATCGAGCGCCACGGGCTGGTCGAGCGGC